>JBCDCF010000092.1:0-9490 GCA_039182345.1 Pseudomonadota bacterium | reverse complement strand
GCACGCCGGGTCTCCCGGGCCCTTTGACGCTCGGCGGCAAGACCGGGGTTGCGGCGGCTTTCGCCACGGCGACCGGCATCGACGGCGGCACGGCGGGATTCGCGGCGCTGACGCCAAGCGTCCTTCTCGGCCTTGAAGCGGGCCACATCGGCACGGCGGGCACGGCGCTCTGCACGACGGGCGGCACGGTCACGCTGGCGAGCGGCCCTGCGCTCGGCCTTGGTGCCGTACTTGCGCCATTCGGCACGGCGTTCTGCGCGGCGGCGCTCACGGGCCGAATCGCTGCGATAGGCCTCACGCTGGGCCCGCCCCCTCCGGCGCTCTTTGACGCGCGCACGGAACCGGTCCCTCTCGGCGCGGAACCGCTTGCGTTCGGCGCGACGCTCGGCCCGGCGGGCATCACGGTCCGTTGCTTGAACTGTGACAACACCATCAGAGCTTTGGCCAATAACGCCAATGTTTTTTACCGGCGATGCAAGCGGTGCGCTTGCCTGAGCCGTGGTGACGACTGGCGCGAACAGCACAATTGCTGCAAAGGCCATCAGAATTTTCTTTACCACAATCATCGATCCTCCACGATGTCATGGCGAGGTCATGGACCACGTCACGTGTACGCTGGCTGAACGAGTCTGAACGGGTAGAAAAACTTCGTTCAGGCCCCCCGACGCTTCGGGGTTGGGTTAATCACGTGTGAATCACCCTGCCGTACGCGTCGAGAACGGATTCGTGCATCATCTCCGACAAGGTGGGATGCGGGAAGACGGCGTGCATCAAGTCTTCCTCGGTGGTCTCAAGGTTCATGGCCACCACGAAGCCTTGGATCAGCTCCGTCACCTCAGCCCCTGCCATATGGGCGCCCAGGAGTTCGCCGGTATCGGCGTCAAAAACGGTTTTGACCAGCCCCTCAGGTTCGCCCAAAGCAATGGCTTTGCCGTTGCCGATGAAGGGGAAGCGGCCGACGCGCACCTTGTGCCCTGCCTCCTTCGCCTTAGCCTCCGTCAGGCCCACGGACGCCACCTGGGGCTGGCAGTAGGTGCAGCCGGGGATCTTGGTCTTGTCGAGGGGGTGGACGGGAAGGCCTGCGATGGCCTCAACGCAAATGACGCCCTCGTGCTCGGCCTTGTGGGCCAGCATCGGCGGGCCGGCCACATCGCCGATGGCGTAGATCCCCTCCACATTGGTGCGGCCCACACCATCGGTGACGATGATGCCGCGGTCGGTTTTGACGCCCAATTTGTCGAGGTTGAGGTTTTCCACATTGCCCACCACGCCGACGGCGGAAATCACCTTGTCCACCTGGCGGGTTTCGCTCTTGCCGCCTTTCTCGATGGTGCAGGTGAGGGTCTTGCCCTTGTCCACCTTGGTGACCTTGGCGCCGGTGATGATCTCAATCCCCATCTTTTCAAGACGCTTGCGCACGTGGGCGGCAATCTCGGCGTCTTCCACGGGGAGAATCTGGTCGAGCAGCTCCACCACGGTCACCTTCGCGCCCATGGAGTTGAAGAAGCTCGCAAACTCGATCCCGATGGCGCCTGAGCCCACCACGAGGAGCGACTTTGGCATCGTCTTTGGCACCATCGCCTCAAAATAGGTCCAGATGGTGTCCTTGTCCGGCTCAAGGCCTGGAAGGACGCGCGGGCGGGCGCCTGTGGCAATGATGATGTTCTTGGCCTGGTAGGTGCCTGGCCCCTTCGTTCCCTTGGGCGCGTCGGGCGCTTCGGTGACGGAGACCGTGCCCACCTTGTCGATGGTGGCGCGGCCCCAGATCACGTCCACTTTGTTCTTCTTCAACAGGAAGCCGACGCCGGTGTTCAGCTGTTTGGAGACGCCGCGGGACCGGCTGACCACCTTTTCAATGTCGAAGGCGACGGACTTGGCGGAGAGGCCGAATGCGTCGGCATGGCGCATATGGTCGTAGACCTCAGCCGAGCGCAGAAGCGCTTTTGTGGGGATGCAGCCCCAGTTGAGGCAGATGCCGCCAAGGTGCTTGTCCTCCACCACAGCGGTTTTCAGGCCAAGCTGGGCGGCACGGATGGCCGTCACATAGCCGCCCGGCCCCGAGCCGATGATGATGACGTCGTAGCCTGCGCCTGCGCCGTTTTGAGCCATAAGTCGTCCCCAGTCTTCTCTCTGGCGAAGGTTAGCCGGAGATTTGCGAAAAGTCCGCCACCTCGCGCGTCACATCGCGAAAGGCGGCCAGAAGGCGCAGCCTGTTGAGGCGCACGGAAGGCTCTGGCGCGTTGACCATGACGGTCTCGAAGAAGTCGTCCACGGGCGCGCGAAGGGCCGCGAGTGCGCTCATGGAGGCCTCGTAGTCCTCCGCTTGGACCGCTTGGGTGACCTCTTGGCGGGCCGCTTCCACACGCGTGTGAAGGGCAACCTCCTCGGCGTCCGACAACAGGGCCGGGTCCACGGCCCCCCCGATGGGCCCGTCCTTCTTCTCCTCAGCGCGCAAAATGTTGGCGGCTCGGCGGAAGCCTGACATCAGGTTTTCGCCGTCCTCGGTGGACAGGAACGCGCCGAGCGCTGCGATGCGGCGCGTCACGTCCACAAGGTCGTCCTGGCCTTCAAGGGCGAAGACGGCGTCCACAAGGTCGTGCCGTGCCCCCTCCTCGCGCAGCTGTACCTTGAGGCGGCCGATGAGGAAGGCGTGGAGGGAATCAAAGACCTCTGCATAAAAGTCGATGACGTCCTCGCGCACGTCCTCAGGACTGCCGGGGAAGGACATGTCGGACAGGAAACGGGCCACCGTGCCGAGGCTTGCGCCCCGCTCTGCCATGGTCTCGGCCATCGCCTCGGTGCGCTGGTTGAAGAGCGAGGCGCGCTGTTGGAGGAGCGCCAGGAAGGGCACCAGCATCATCTGAAGGAGAGGCAGGCGCACCTTGTTGTCCAAGATGGTACGGATGAGACCGATGGCGGCCCGGCGCAGCCCGTAAGGGTCGCCCGAGCCTGTGGGCTTTTCGTCTATAACCCAAACGGCGAGCAGCGTGTCGGCCTTGGCGGCAAGGCCGACGGCAACGGATACGGGGTCGGTGGGCACGCTGTCGGACGGGCCGAGGGGTGCGTAGTGGCGCTCGATCGCCTCCGCCACATGGCTGTCGACGCCTTGGGCAAGGGCGTAGTTGCGGCCCATGTAGCCTTGCAGTTCGGGAAACTCGCCCACCATCCCTGTGGCAAGGTCGGCCTTGGCAAGGCGCGCTGCGGTCTCAGCCTTGTCGGGGTCGGCGCCCACATGGGGGGCGAGGAAGCGGGCGAGCCTTGCAATCCTTTCCACACGGTCGGCCTGGGTGCCGAGGCGCTCGTGGAAGGTGACGGTGGCAAGCTTGGCGCCGTGGTCCCCAAGGGGGGTCTTGAGGTCTGTGTCGTAGAAGAAGCGGGCGTCGGCGAGGCGGGCGCGCACCACACGCTCGTTGCCGGCAATGATGGCTTCGCCCCCGTCCACAGCGTCCATGTTGGCGGTGAGGACGAAGGCGTTGGCAAGCCGGCCGGTGGCAGCATCGCGGGTGACGAAGCACTTCTGGTTTTCGCGGATGGTGAGGCGAATCACCTCGTCGGGCAGGCTGAGGGTGGCTTCATCGAACCGACCGATGAGGACGACCGGCCACTCCACAAGGCCCGCCACTTCATCGAGCAGCCTGTCGTCCTCCACAAGGTCGAGGCCAAGGGCGAAGACGCGGTCGCGGGCATCGTGCAGGATTTGATCGCGCCGGCGGTCGAAGTCCACCACCACGCGGGCCTCAAAAAGGCTCTTCTGGTAGTCGTCGAGCCGGCGCACCCTGATCGTCTCAGGCGCATGGAAGCGGTGGCCGACGGTGGTGTCGCCCACGGGCACGCCAGGAACGGTGAAGGGGACGATGTCGGGGTCTTCGTTCTCAGCGCCGAAGGTGGCGATGATGCTCGTAAGGGGCCGGACCCAGCGCAGCGCCCCCTCCTCCACCGATTGGGCGCCCCAGCGCATGGAGACAGGCCAGGGAAACTTGGTGATGGCGGCGGGGATGATGTCGGCCGCCACATCGATGGTGGCGCGGCCGGGCTTTACGGTGCGCGCCAGATAGTAGTCGCCCTTTTTGGGGTCGGAAACCACGTCCGCCTGATCGACACTTTGAAGGCCTGCAGCGCGCAAAAACCCGTCCACAGCTTTTTCGGGCGCGCCGACGCGGGGGCCTTTGCGCTCCTCCGTGCGGTCGGCGGAGCGGGCGGGAAGGCCTGAGACCGACAGCACCAGCCGGCGCGGCGTTGCGCTGTGGTAGGCGCCCTCATAGGTGAGGCCTGCGTCCACAAGGGCATCGGTCACAAGGCGGCGCAGATCGTCTGCAGCTTTGCGCTGCATCCGGGCGGGGATTTCTTCGCTCAGGAGTTCTAGGAAGAGTTCTGGCATGACGCGGGGTTCGTGGGTGACACGGGTGCGCTCGGTAGCACCTTCAAAGGATCGCCGAAACCCGTTGCCGCCAATGGTGCCCTCGCGAAGGGGTTGACGGGGCCGCACGGGCACAGTCAGTGGCGGGCGATGACGCGCCCCATCCTTTATCTCGACATCAGCCGCCTGGTGCGCCGCTACGAGCATTTTGGCGGTCCGACGGGGATGGACAGGATCGAGTGGGCCTACCTCACGCGCCTGTTTCGCCAAGACAGGATGGAGCCGCGGGCCGTTGCCCGTTCGCGCGATGGCCTCGTGGTGCTGCGCGAGGATGCCGCGCGCACGGTGCTTTCCACCATGAATGCGCGTTGGGGTGAGGCAACGCCCCGCCAATTCGGCCGCAACAGTGCGTCCGCCCTTGTCCATGGGGCGCGGGTGGCCAAGAGCCGCATGGGGCGCTGGTCGCTGTTGAAGGGCGCCCGGCCCCTTGTGCACGAGGGACGGCCGAGCGTGACGCTGAACGTTGCCCATGACGGGCTTGACGTGGCGAGCCGCTTCAGCGCCCTGCCGGGGGCGTTTGCGGTGCTGGTGAGCGATCTGATCCCCCTCACCCACCCAGAATACGACACCGAGCGGGCCACAGCCCTTCATGGGGCGCGGATGGCAACGGTGGCCAAGCACGCCGACCATGTCTTCACCATTTCCGAGGCAACGCGGCAGGCACTTTTGGCGCATTTGGGGCCGGTGCGGTTTTCCCATTCGGTGGCCCATTTGGGGCCGGCGCTCGCCATGCCGGATGATCCCATCGTCTATGAGCGTCCCACCTTCGTGCACCTTTCCAGCCTCGATCGGCGCAAGAATGTGGCTCTACTCCTGCACACCTGGCGCGAAATGGCTGAGAGCGGGTGGTGCCCTGACCTCGTCCTCATCGGCCGGCGGGGAAACGATGGGACGGTGCTTGAGATGATTGACCGGTGCACGGCGCTCGACCCCCATGTGCGCGTGCTTGGCGGGGTGAGCGACAGGGATGCGGCCCGTCATCTGGCAGGGGCGCGGGCGTTGCTCAGCGCATCGTTCGCGGAGGGCTACGGCCTTCCCATTGTGGAGGCGCAGGCGTTCGGCGTGCCCGCCATTGCCTCCGACATTGCCGCACACAGGGAGATCGGTGGGGCCTCCACCCTTTTCCTCGATCCCACCGATGGACCGTCCTGGCGCAAGACCATTGAGAGGCTGGCACGGGACGATGAGGCCCACGCCCGCTTGGTGAACGCGATTGTGCCGCCCCACAGCTGGGACGACCACGTGGCGAAGGTGATGGCACAGGTGGAGGGGCTGGCGCGCTGAAGGGATGGCCGGTCAGCGGGTATCGGCAGGCATGGTCTCGGCAGACTTTGCCAAGCGCTTGAAGAACTTTGCAATCAAGTGGTCGGCGGCACCATCCAGAAGGCGCCCGCCGGCTGCGGCAACGGCGCCGCTGATGAGAATGGCATAGGCATAGCGCACCTGTGTCCCCTCCTTATGGGGGAGGACGTCCACCCAGCCTTCGCCGCTGGAGTTGCCCAAAGGACCTTGAGCGCCGCCATGGAGGATCAGCTCTGACGGGGCCACCATCTCGCTGAACCTTGCGCTCACCACATAGGTGCCCTTGATGAAGCCGACGCCGATCTTGACGTCCGCCACATAGGTCCGTGCGCCGTCAACGTCCTCGCGACGCAGCGTCTCAGCACCAGGGATGGCGGCGGCAAGGCGCGCCTCATCCATCACAAGGTCCCACAGGGCATCGGGGGTGATGGAGACGACGGTGCTTCCCACACCGCGCATGGCGTAGCCTTTGCCCTCTGGCATTGTGGGCTCCTCGCGCGCGCCACGCCCGATTGCCACCATGTCGTCCTCCGCATCGCCCGGTCGTTGGCGGCAGCCGGCGGCCTCACCGCACACACGCGCCCTTCAAGCCTTGACGATATGGGACCCTTTGAAGCCGCGCACAGCCATGGCGTTGCGTGTGTCGACAATGAGCCGCGCCTT
This sequence comes from Pseudomonadota bacterium, assembly GCA_039182345.1. GTDB lineage: Bacteria > Pseudomonadota > Alphaproteobacteria > Rhizobiales > Amorphaceae > Acuticoccus. Next base: position 3,108 of record JBCDCF010000092.1, on the reverse strand, counting down.
TGAAAGGGCGGCGTAGTCAATGGCGTCATGATCGGTGGCGATGAGGACAGCGTCCGCCCGCCCCACCTCAACGGCGTCGAGGGGGCGGCTCGTCTGACCGGCAAGGTCGGCAAACTCGCGCGTCGGCGGCACGGCGCCCACGTGAGGGTCGTGGTAGAGCGCGTCCGCCCCACGCTCGCGCAACAGCTCTAGGAGTTTAAGGGCCGGGCTTTCGCGCACGTCCGCAACGTTCTTCTTATAGGCAAGGCCGATGAGGAGGATGCGGGCGCCCTTCAACCCCTTGCCGGCAGCCTCGTCAAGCGCGCGGGCAAGGCGCTCCACCACATGGGCGGGCATGGCGCGGTTGATTTCGCCCGCAAGCTCGATGAAGCGTGTGGGCGTATCCACCCCCCGCGCTTTCCAGGCAAGGTAGTAGGGGTCGATGGGGATGCAGTGACCGCCAAGGCCGGGACCCGGATAGAATGGCATGTAGCCGAAGGGCTTCGTCTTGGCCGCCTCGATCACCTCCCACACGTCAATGTCCATGGCCTCGAAGACGTGCTTGAGCTCGTTGACGAGGGCAATGTTGACGGCGCGGAAGACGTTTTCGGTGATCTTCACCGCCTCTGCCGTGCGGGTGGAGGAGACAGGCACCACCGCCTCCACCACGGAGGCGTAGAAAGCGCGCACCAAGGCGTCGGCGTCCGGCCCATCACCGGCGACCACCTTGGGGATGGACCGTGTGTCGTAGTGGGCGTTGCCGGGGTCTTCGCGCTCGGGCGAATAGGCAAGGAACACACTTTGTCCCACGGTATGGCCTGCGGCTTCGAAAAGGGGCGCCACAATCTCATCGGTGGTGCCTGGATAGGTGGTGGATTCAAGGACGTAGAGGCCCCCGTCCGGCAATGTGGCGGCGACCATTTCGGTGGTTCTGACCACGTAGGAGAGGTCAGGCTCGCGCTGCTTGCCGATGGGGGTGGGCACGCACGCCACCACAATGGCCGCATCCGCCAAGGCAGCAGGATCGCTTGTGGGCGCAAAACCGTTCTGGATCGCCCGCGCCACGCTCTCCTCGCTGACGGTGCCGAGATAGGAGCGGCCGGCCTTCAACGCTTCGGCCTTTTGGGGGTCGATGTCGAAGCCCACCACACAAAAGCCTGCCGATTGGATGGCGATGGCGAGCGGCAACCCCACATAGCCCAGACCAATCACCGCCACGCGTGCGCTGCGGTCCTCGATGCGCGTCAAGAGGCTCTTGGCACGCGGGGAAAGGTTGGTCATGGCGGGGTCCTGGCTCGGCTGGCGAGACTGCGCTGGGGACTGAAGGGGCTGCCACGGTATTGGTTGATGGACAAGGCCCGCACCGCTAAGCCAGCGCCACAGGAGGTCGCTTCATGATCGAGACCATCGGCAACACCCCTCTCATCAAGCTGAAACGGGTCTCCGAGGAGACGGGCTGCACCATCCTCGGCAAGGCGGAGTTTTTGAACCCCGGCCAGTCGGTGAAGGATCGCGCGGCCCTTTACATCATCCGTGATGCTGTGGCCCGTGGCGACCTGAAACCAGGCGGCGTGATTGTGGAAGGGACAGCGGGCAACACAGGCATCGGCCTTTCGCTGGTGGCCAATGCCCTCGGCTTTCGCACCGTGATCGTCATTCCCGAAACCCAGTCGGACGAGAAAAAGTCCATGCTGCGGCTGGTGGGGGCCGAGTTGGTGGAGGTGCCTGCCGTCCCCTATCGCAACCCCAACAACTACGTGAAGCTTTCAGGCCGCCTTGCCGCGCAATTGGCGCAGAGCGAAGCGGCCGGAGCCATCTGGGCCAACCAGTTCGACAACACCGCCAACCGCCAAGCGCACCTTGAAATGACGGGGCCCGAAATCTGGCGCGACACCGACGGCAAGGTGGACGGCTTCATCTGCGCTGTGGGCAGCGGCGGGACACTCGCCGGCACGGGGATGGCGCTGAAGGAGCGGGGCGATGTCACCATCGGCCTTGCCGACCCCATGGGGGCTGCTCTTTACAGCTACTACACGACGGGGGAGCTGAAGTCGGAAGGCTCGTCCATTTCCGAAGGGATCGGGCAAGGCCGCATCACCGCCAACCTTGAAGGAGCGCCTGTGGATCAAGCCTTCCAGATCCCTGATGAAGAGGCGATCCCCATCGTGTTCGACCTGTTGGCGCACGAGGGGCTGTGCCTTGGCGCCTCATCGGGGGTGAATGTGGCAGGGGCTGTGCGGTTGGCGAAGGAGATGGGCCCCGGTCATACCATCGTGACCATCTTGTGCGATTACGGCAATCGGTACGCCTCCAAGCTGTTCAACCCATCGTTCCTTCGCGAGAAGGGCTTGCCCGTGCCAGAGTGGCTTGAGCGTACCTCCGACATTTCCATCCCTTACGAATCGGTTGAGGCATGACGACACCTCTTTTCAGGGACGACGCCTACCTGTCCACCGCCGACGCTACCATCATTGCCGCCGACCCCCAGAGTGTCGTCGTGGACCGCAGCCTGTTTTATGCCGCCGGCGGCGGGCAGCCTGGCGACACGGGCCGGCTTGAGCGCCACGACGGCAGCGCCGTGTGCGTCAGCGACACCCGCTATGATGAAGACCGCACCCGCATCAGGCTGTTCGTGGACGATCCCCTCGATGTGGGAACGGCCGTGGTGCAGCACCTCGACTGGGACCGCCGCTACCGTTTGATGCGCATGCACACCGCGCTTCACCTGTTGTCCGTGGTGCTCCCCTTCCCTGTGACCGGTGGGCAGATTGGCGACAGGGAAAGCCGGCTCGACTTCGACATTCAAGATGCCGGCCTCGACAAGGCGGAGGTGACCGAAAAGGTGCTTGCCCTTGTGGCACAGAACCACCCCATCACCGCCGAATGGATCACCGATGAGGAGTTGGACGCCAACCCCGACCTTGTGAAGACCATGGCCGTGAAGCCGCCGCGGGGCTCAGGCAAGGTGCGCCTTGTGCGCATTGGCGAGGTGGACCTTCAGCCTTGCGGGGGCACCCACGTTCTTGCCACGGGTGAAGTGGGCGCTGTGGCGGTGACCAAAATTGAAAAGAAGGGGCGGCAGAACCGGCGTGTCCGGCTGGCGCTGGTGGACTGATATGTTGGTGAGCG
>JBCDCF010000091.1:0-9532 GCA_039182345.1 Pseudomonadota bacterium | reverse complement strand
GGTCCCGCTCCCGCCGGAGGCAGCCCGAAATCAGGCACCACCGGCCACACCAGGGACGGCGACATCCACCGGCGCGCTCGATCTGGCAGACGGGCCGACGTCCGCCGGTACCAACCAAGGGTCAATGGTGCCGTCGAAGGCGTTGTCGGTCAGTCAGGGCGAGCAGTTGGCATCGGCGAGAACCGCGCCCATGGTGGCCGAAGCCATCGCACGAAAAGCGGATGCCACGGTCCCCAGCCCACCCTTGCCTGCGCAGAGCGACCCTGTGCGCGTTTCACGCGCCATCCTGTCCGCCACCACACACGAAACGGCCGGCAAACCGCTCTACGGTGCCCGGTTGGACGGAAACGCAAGCGGTCCTCCGCCCCAAGTGATCCGCCGCGAGACCCACCTTCCCGTCACCCACCGCATGGACCCCACACAGCCACCGTCGCGCGCCCTGTCTGATGCGCTGACAGTGGCCACACCGTCCGCACAGGGACAAAGCACCGCCAGTCCAGCATCCTGGTACAGCTTTGATCGGATTGCGCCTCAGGTGTTCGCGGCACTTTCGGGCGGCAGTGCTATCGCCGCCGACCCGTCGTCTGCGCGCACTGCGCCTCAGCCGTCGGTCACACCTTCCATGGCCATGGGGCCGACAAAGGTGATCGAAATTGCCCTTCAACCGGTAACCCTTGGGACATTGACGGTGACCATGCGGCTATCCCCCAGCGGTTTGAAGGTGAGCGTTGGGGCCAGCGAGCGAGAAACCGCCCGTGCCCTGGCTGAAGACAGCGCCGCAATGGCAGAGCTTGTGACATCGGCAGGTTATGAGGTGGAGGAGATCCATATCGCCTTCGCCCCCACGACGGTTGCTGGCGAAACAGCGCACGCCCCGCCCAATCACCACCCCGCGGACACCCCCGTGGAGGCCGCCAACCCCACGCAGCACCGCCCGTCGCCCAGCAGCGAGCGGAATGCGGCCGCCCGCTCCATCACTGTCTAGCGCGCTTGCCGCTCAGGTTGGATCGACCTGAGCGAAGAGCAAATCGCGTCAGATATTGTGTGCGAGCACGCCTTCATCCGCCCGGTTGGACTCAGACCGAGCGGATTGTGCTCAAGCGCCAGCAGATCCCACAGGAGGCATGGGTGACTGGCTGGCATGGCTCCAGCCGCCGCCCAAGCGAACTCCCGGTCCAACGGCGCCAATTGGTTGGCAGAAAACGCCACCGACGCAACAACGCCGACCATCGTGCCGACATGACCTACACTGGCGATGGATCGGGTCTGCCGGCTGGCGACGTTAAAGCTTTCTCGCGTCGCATCGCCTCAAGCGTTGACCGGCAGCTGACCGTCCACGTGCATTCACGGCCACGGTCCGGCATGGGGGCGTCTGGAACAGAACGGTCGGAAAACGCACACCGACGAGGCCTCGCGAGCCTCGGGTCAACCCCACCGTGTGACAGACTTACCCGGCGATGACAGGGTTGGGCTGAGCGGCCGGCGCAGTGTTGGCCGCGGCAGGAGCGGCAGTGGACAGGGCGGCCGCGCGCCTTGGAATGCGGATGGTACAGATGGTGCCCTTGTCGCCGGTCTCGCGGGTCATGGTCGCACCCAGCGAGCGCAGATACATGTCCACAAGCCGCATGCCGAGGCCGGTGGACTTGGGCGCAGCCTCCCCATCGCGGATGCCTGAGCCGTTGTCCGAAACGGTGATTTTCAGTTCGCCACCCGTCTCAAGACAGTCCACGGCAATCTGGCCAATGTCCTGGCGGCCGTGGAAGGCATACTTGGCGGCATTTGCCACCAGCTCGTGCACCACTGCGCCGATGGTCAGCGTCTCGTCCACACCCACGGACGGATTGTCGCCCGTCACCTTGATGGCCCAGCCCACCCCAGGTGCACTGGACATCTCCTCGATGGAGGCACAGAGCTTTGCGAAATAGTCGCGCAACTGGACCATGCCGCTGATTTCGGTGGTGGCCAGAAGTTCATAAAGCGAACTCATGGACTCAATGCGGCCGCTGATCCTGTCCAGCACATCACGGCTCGGGCCATCTTCGATGCCACGCGCTTCAAGGCGCAGCATGCTGAGGATGGATGCAATGTTGTTTTTCACCCTGTGATGGATTTCCACGAACATGGCGTTGGCGCGGTCAATCACCTCCACCGCCTGGCGCTGCTCCAAAATTTCATCCGTCATGTCTTTGACGGTGAGAAGGACCTGGCCTGTGCTGCGGGCATCGCGCATCACGTTACGGGCAGCAAGCCGCAGAATTCGTTTGCCAAGGATCGGGAACGTCTGCTCGCACTCAAACGAGTCCACCGTGACGTTGTGGGGCACCACCGCAGCCAGCAGCCCATGCAGCTTAGGATCGTCCCAAATCCCGTTGCAGATGGAGAAGAAGCTCTTCTCGATGGTGTCCGCTTCGTCCACATTGAACATGCGGTAGAAGACCACGTTGGCGAACTTCACCGTCAGGTTCGCGTCCGTCACCACGGCGGCGACAGGGAGTGAGTTGACAATATCGCGATATTGGACGCTGTCGTCGGCCCCAACACCCAACATTGCCATCCTCCCCATGGTGCCGTCCTTAAGAGACGCCGAAAGCGTGATCGCCGCGTCTGACTTAGCCCGTTTATTTAGGCTTTGGTGTGGTCTGAAGCCAGCAAAAACTGTTGGTGGAAAACCACCCCCGCACACACACTGGTTTCAGGTGCGTCTCCAACAGCAGCCGTCAGCCCCCCACCTGCGCCCCGCGTTGCGGCATCAACAGGCCTGCCTCGCGGCAATGCCGTCCACGAGGTCCATCAACATCCGCCAGCGGTTTCAAACCCACACCCGTTGTGAACCCGAAGCCCGCGTGGTGCCCGCTGACCGTGCATCCGAACCAAAGCCTGCGCACATGGCCCCGTGGCCTTGCGCGCTCCTCATCAGCGCTGGGATTTTGGATACAATGCCAAGCTAGGCCGAGGCTTGAGCGCCGGCGTTCCTGCCGCCCCGCCATAGGGCAAAGTCGTTCCGGCCACGCTCGGTGTAGGCAACCTTTTGCAGCCGCTTGCGTTCGGCCCTCTTGCCCCGTGGCCGTACGGCCAAGGGCGGGAAGAGGCCGAAATTGACGTTCATGGGCTGGTAGGAACGGGGGGCGTGGTCGTCCGCTGCGCTGAGGTGACCGCCTGTGATGTGGGCCAGGAGTGCGCCCATGGCCGTCGTCTGAGGCGGCGCCGACAGTTTGCGCCCCGTCGCCTCAGCGGCGGCAAACAGCCCGGCCAGCAAACCGGTGGCGGAGGCTTCCACATACCCCTCGCACCCGGTGATCTGGCCGGCGAAGCGCAGGTGCGGCGCGGCCTTCAGCCGCAGTTCGCCATCGAGCAGGCGTGGCGAGTCAATGTACGTGTTGCGGTGCAGGCCACCAAGGCGCGCGAACTCGGCCGCCTCCAGCCCAGGGATCAGGCGAAACACATCCCCCTGCGCGCCGTACCGCAGCTTGGTCTGGAAGCCCACCATGTTGAACAGCGTGCCGAGCGCGTTGTCCTGGCGCAGCTGCACAACGGCATAGGCCTTCTCATCGGGCTTGTGGGCGTTGGTGAGCCCCATGGGCTTCATGGGCCCATGGCGTAGCGTTTCACGCCCGCGCTCGGCCATCACCTCAATGGGCAGGCACCCGTCGAAGTAAGGGGTGTCCTCGAACTCCTTGAAAGCCACCCTGTCGGCGGCAAGGAGGGCATCGATGAACGCCTCGTACTGCCCCTTGTCCATGGGGCAGTTGAGGTAGTCCGCTCCCGTGCCGCCAGGCCCTGCCTTGTCGTAACGGGACTGGAACCAGGCGACGTCCATGTCGATGCTGTCGCGGTGGACGATGGGGGCGATGGCGTCGAAAAAGGCAAGGGCGCTTGCCCCTGTGAGGCGAGCGATCTCCTCAGCTAATGCATCGCTGGTCAAAGGGCCTGTGGCGACAACGGACGGGCCGTCAGGCAGCGCCGTGATCTCCTCGCGCACAATGGCGATGTTGGGGTGGCCCTCTAGCTCTGCCGTGACGGCGGCGGAAAACCCGACGCGGTCCACCGCAAGCGCGCCGCCGGCCGGCACCTGATGGCCATCGGCACACCGCATGATCAGCGAGCCAAGGTCGCGCAGCTCCGCATGAAGGAGGCCGACAGCATTGGTCTCGGCATCATCGGAGCGGAAGGAGTTGGAGCACACAAGCTCCGCCAAGCCGTCCGTCTGGTGGGCTGCTGTGGAGCGTTTGGGCCGCATTTCGTGCAAAACCACACGCTGACCGGCCTCTGCCAGTTGCCAAGCTGCCTCAGATCCGGCCAGACCACCGCCAATCACATGAATGTCACTCATCAGCGCTTGATGGGCGTGCGGGGCTCCCCGATCAAGGGATGGTGCAATATTTGTCACGACGATGGCGAAGGCGCGGCAGGATTGGACCGGGCGCCCCTACCATCACAACGAACGCGTCGTCCCTGACGACACCGACGGACAGGACCTGACCCGTGCGCTTGAAACTGATCGCCTCGCTGGCCGCCGTGACATTTTTGACGGGGTGCCTGCAGCAGCACCAAGGCGAAACCAGCACCTGGTTTGCTTCCAATGGAGGCGTGCCACCGCGCACCGACCGCGTGACGGTGTGCCACGGCTTCGGCTGTCATTTGAAAACGAGCTATGCCTTCTCCAGCGCCGATGTGCAGAAGATGAAGCGGTTTTTTGCAGGTGCGAAAACAGCCAAGGCCGAGCGGGCCGCCATTGCCAACATGATCGGCTGGGTGGAGAAGCGCGTGGCGCCCAAAGTCGGGTCGGAAAACGATGAAGGTGGGCTTGATATCGCCAACGCCGGCAAGCGCGGCCAGATGGATTGCATCGACGAAGCCGCTAACACCACAAGCTACCTGATGGTGGCCGAGCGTCACGGTTTACTGCGCTTCCATAAAGTGGCCCGGCCCGTGGCGCGGGGCTTCTTTTTGGACGGTCGCTACCCCCACGCAACGGCGGTGGTGGTGGCGAAAGGGGGAGAGCCCTGGTCGGTCGATTCGTGGCCGTCGCCCAATGGCGTGAAGCCGACAATTATGCCGCTTGCGAAATGGTACGCCGAATCGACCGCTGTCCCTGCGGGCTAGTCTACATTCGATTTCAACCCTTTAGCCGTTTACTCTCGCGGGTGATGGTCACCGGGCGAGACGGCCGGAAAAGGGCAACCGAACCAAGGGCGGCGCTTGGCCGTCCCACGTGGAGCGATCCGAGCGGGATGACCAGGCGCCTGGTTGGATGGTCTGCCATGCTCAACGCTCTAAGGGCTCCGTTGTGTGCCTATAGGGCGTCAGTCGTCGTGACGGGCATCGATCCGCCGAACCACTTCGGGGATCTCATTACGCTCCAGCCCGATGTCACGAAGGGCGTGGTCAGACAGGCGATACAGCTCTTCAGCCGTCTCCTGCTGGGCCCGCCACGTGTGCACGGCTTTGATAACGCGATGCAACATGCTGCACTCTCCTGTTACTCTTGTGCGGTGCAACACACCTAGGCATTCATACCGCCCGCGTGATCATCCAGCGCCGTATGGCTGCCCTGCGAAAAACGCGTCTCATCGGTCATGAATTGGCAAGGGATCGGACCGGCTGGGGCGCCGGACTGACGGGGGCGGATCTACTCCGCCGCCACCTTCGTCGCAGGGCGCCTGTCGAGGAGTTGGCGCAGGTGCTGGCCGGTGTGGCTGCGAGCTGCCTTCACCACCGCTTCGGGCTTGCCTGTGGCGACAATTTCACCGCCGCCATCGCCCCCTTCAGGCCCAAGGTCGATCACCCAATCGGCGGTCTTGATGACCTCAAGATTGTGCTCGATCACCACCACCGTGTTGCCTGTGGACACCAGCGCCTGGAGAACGTCCAGCAGCTTCGCCACATCGTGGAAGTGAAGGCCCGTGGTCGGCTCGTCCAGAATGTAGAGCGTGCGGCCCGTGGCGCGCTTTGACAGCTCCTTGGCGAGCTTGATGCGTTGGGCCTCGCCGCCCGACAGCGTGGTCGCCTGCTGGCCGATCCGAATATAATCCAATCCCACCTGACGCAGTGTCACCAGCTTGTCGCGCACCGCGGGAACGGCGCCGAAAAACTCGCACCCCTCCTCGACGGTCATCTCCAAAACGTCGGAAATGGATTTGCCCTTGAACAGGATCTCCAGCGTTTCGCGGTTGTCCCGGGCGCCTTTGCACACATCGCACGTGACGTAGACGTCCGGTAGAAAGTGCATCTCGATCTTGATGACACCGTCACCCTGGCACGCCTCGCACCGCCCGCCCTTCACGTTGAAGGAAAAGCGCCCCGGCCCGTAGCCGCGCGCCTTCGCCTCCGGAAGTCCGGCAAACCACTCGCGGATCGGCGTGAAGGCGCCCGTGTAGGTGGCAGGGTTGGAGCGCGGTGTGCGGCCGATGGGCGACTGGTCGATGTCGATGATCTTGTCCAGGTGCTCAAGCCCGGTGATCGCCTCATGGGGCGCCGGTTGCTCACGGCTCTTGTTCAGTTTGCGCGAGACGGCCCTGTAGAGCGTCTCGATCACCAGGGTGGACTTGCCTGAGCCCGACACCCCCGTCACTGCCGTGAAGAGCCCCAGGGGGATCGACACGTCCACGTCCTGAAGGTTGTTGCCTGTGGCGCCCTTCACCTCGATGGCCCGGCCCCTCTTGCGGGCGCGCCGCTTGGCGCGGATGGGGATCTCGCGGGCGCCAGACAGATACTGGCCCGTCAGCGAGGCGGGGTTGGCGAGGATTTCCCCAGGCGTACCCTCCGCCACCACCTCACCACCGTGGACGCCAGCCCCCGGCCCCACGTCCACCACATGGTCCGCGGCAAGGACGGCGTCCTCGTCATGCTCCACGACGATGACGGTGTTGCCAAGGTCGCGCAGGCGCTTCAGCGTCTCAATCAGCCGTGCATTGTCGCGCTGGTGGAGGCCGATGGACGGCTCGTCCAGAACGTAAAGGACGCCCGTCAGCCCAGAGCCGATTTGGCTCGCAAGCCGGATGCGCTGGCTTTCCCCGCCCGACAAGGTGCGCGAGCCCCGCGACAGTTGCAGATAGTCAAGCCCCACATCCACAAGGAAGCGCAGCCGCTCCTGGATCTCCTTCAGGATAGCGCGGGCAATCTCGTTCTGCTTATCGGTGAGCTGTGCGGGAAGGGCGTTGAACCACACGGCCGCGTCGCGGATGGCAAGCTGGGCCACCTCGGCAATGTGCTGTTCGGCAATCTTCACCGCGAGGGATTCTGGCCTGAGGCGATAGCCGCCGCACGCATCACACGGCGCGTCTGACTGGAAGCGGGACAGTTCGTCCCTGACCCACTGGCTGTCCGTCTCCCCCCAGCGCCGCTCGATGTTGTTGATGACGCCCTCAAACGTCTTTTTCGTCTTATAGCTCCTGAGGCCGTCATCGTAGGTGAAGGTGACCTTCTCCCGCCCGGACCCATAGAGGATCACCTTGCGCAAAGTGGCCGGAAGGTCCTCCCAGGGCATCGTCATGTCGCCGTCATAGTGGGCGACCAGCGCTTCAAGGGTTTGCGCGTAATAGGGGCTGGTGCTGCCTGTCTTTGCCCAAGGCAGGACGGCGCCGCCGCGCAAGGTCAGTGTCGCGTCGGGCACCACAAGGTCGGGCTCGAAGCGCAAGGTGGTCCCAAGACCATCGCAGGTGGGACAGGCCCCTGTGGGCGCGTTGAAGGAGAACAGCCGCGGCTCGATCTCGGCGATGGTGAAGCCTGAGACAGGGCAGGCAAACTTCTCGGAAAAGACGATCCGCCGCGGTTCGTCCCCGTCCTTCTCGTCGGCAAATTCGGCAATGGCAATGCCGTCCGCAAGGCGCAGCGCCGTCTCGATGGAATCGGCAAGGCGAGTGGCAAGGTCGGGACGCACCGACACGCGGTCCACCACAACGTCGATGTCGTGCTTGAACTTTTTGTCCAGCGCAGGCGCTTCTTCGATCTCGTAGAAAGTGCCGTTGACCTTGACCCTCTGAAAGCCCTTCTTCTGAAGCTCCGCCAGCTCCTTGCGGTACTCCCCTTTGCGGCCGCGCACGATGGGGGCCAGCAGGTAAAGCCGGGTCTTTTTCGGCAGCGCCAGCACACGGTCCACCATCTGGCTGATGGTCTGGCTTTCGATGGGTAGCCCCGTCGCCGGTGAGTAGGGCACGCCCACACGCGCCCACAACAGGCGCATATAGTCGTAGATCTCCGTTACCGTGCCGACGGTGGAGCGCGGGTTGCGGCTGGTGGTCTTCTGCTCGATGGAGATGGCCGGGGATAGACCGTCGATCTGGTCCACATCCGGCTTTTGCATCATCTCCAGGAACTGCCGCGCGTAGGCGGACAGACTCTCCACGTACCGGCGCTGACCCTCGGCATAAATGGTGTCGAAGGCGAGCGACGACTTGCCGGATCCAGACAGGCCGGTGAAAACGATCAAAGAGTCACGCGGAAGCTCCAGCGTGACGTCCTTGAGATTATGTTCCCTTGCGCCGCGAACGACGAGCTTGCGCTCTGACATGGTCTATCGCATTGAACCGAGGATGACTGACGCTAACTGTGCCGCCGCGCTGGCTGGGTCAATGCCGCAATGGTCGCGCCCCCGCCCCTCGTCCAAACTCTCCCCGTTGTTTTGGAGCTTCGGTTGATGGAGCGCCTGGTTCTGCATATCGGCCACCCCAAGACGGGCACCACATCGCTCCAGTCCACCTTCAGGGACAGCGCGTCCGTCCTCGCCCGCCACGGCGTCTACTACTTCGCGGGGTATCGCAACAATCATCCTATCGGTCGGTCCATGCACGCCAAAACGCGCAACGCCACCGATGAGGCCATTGCCGCACAATTTCTCAAAGAGGCGAAGGCCACCCGTTGCCCACAAGGGCTCGTGTCGAGCGAAAACTTCACCAAGCTGAAAGGGGACGAGCCCAAGGCCTGTCTTGAGAAGCTGCGCACTGTCGCCGACCGGGTGGACGTGTTGATCTACGTCCGCCACCCCATTGGCTACTGCAACGGGTCGGCGCACCAGTCGGTCCGCTCCGGCCGGCCGCTGGCGGAGGTGTCGCAAAACCCGAGGGTTTTGAACCTCACGAGCCTCTTGCAACGCTGGGAGGAGGCGGCTGGCGAGGACCACATGATCGTCAGGGCCTTCCACCGCCCCAGCCTCGTCAACGGCGACGTTGTGGACGATGTCTTGTCCATTCTTGGGGCCGAGGCTGCCGCCCCGCACCTCACCCGCGCCACCATCAATGACGGTCTGTCAGCCCTTGGCATTCAGCTCTTGGACAGGGCGCATGGCCAGTGCAATGAGGGGGAGGCCCTGCGCCTTGGTGCGGTGCGCGCATTCGATGCCATCGGTGGGCCGCGCTACGTCTTGCCGCCGGAAGCGCGCGCCAAAGTGCTGGCTGATTCCGCGCCGCACCTTGCCTACCTGAAGGACAAGTACGGCATCGAGTTCCCCGAACCGCCAGACCCTGGCCTCGCTCCAGCACTCCCTCCAGAGGAGACGCTGGACTCAATGGCGGGAGTGATCAGCCAATTGGTGCAG
>JBCDCF010000090.1:0-9611 GCA_039182345.1 Pseudomonadota bacterium | reverse complement strand
TTCTTGAGAAGTTTCCAGGTCGGCAGATCATGATTGCGTTGATCGTCGTGCCCTCCGTCATCGCACCGTTTGTGGCGGGGGCCATGTGGCGCTTGATGTTCGACAACATTTTTGGGCCCATCAACGATTTGATCCGTGTCTTTGCCGGCCAAGACTTCACGTTGCTTTGGCTGATCAACGACAATCCGTTCATTGTCTACAGCGCCATTCTCATTGCCGAGGTGTGGCAGTGGACGCCCTTCATGTTCCTGATCCTGCTTGCGGCCTGGTCCAACGTCGACCGCTCGCAGTTGGAGGCAGCGGAGATCGACGGGGCGTCGGGCTGGCGGGTGTTTTCCAAGATCGTGCTGCCTGCCATTCGCCCCGTCGTGTTCGTGGCGCTGATCATCCGCGGGCTCGACCTCGTGCGCCTGTTCGACATCGTCTACGCCATGACCCGTGGCGGGCCAGGCAACATGACGGAGACCTTGTCCATCTATGCGTACGTGAAAGGGTTCGAGCGGTTCGACATCTCCATGACCGCCGCGTTCGCCTTCATCGTCATCATCTCCTTGTCGCTGCTGGTGATGATCGTCCTGAAGCGGGTCGGGGTGACGGACACATGAGCGCCAACCCCCTCCTTCCCTCCCGAACCTCCACGACCGGGCGGATGATCCTTGCGATGGTGGTGACGATCGCCTTCCTGTTCCCCGTCTATTGGCTGTTCATCATGGCCTTCAAGACACCTGAGGAGGTGTTTGCGAGCCCCCCTGTGTGGATCCCCGCCACGCTGTCGTTCGAGAACTTTGCCGTCCTCTTCCGCGATGGCGATGTGCGGGCCATCATGAACAGCGCCATTGCCGCTGGCGCCAGCACCGTCCTTGCCATGTTCTTCGGCACCATTGCGGCCTACAGTTTGGCGCGGTTCAAGACGGGGGGTGATCACCTTGACATCTGGATCATCTCCCACAGGATGATCCCACCCATTGCCATCGTCTTTCCCCTGTTCCTGGCGTTCGCAACCTTGGGGCTGAACGACACGTACATTGGTCTCATCGGCCTTTATACAGCGTTCAACTTGCCATACGTCATCTGGATGATGCGCGGGTACGTGGAAGACGTGCCGTTGGAGTTGGAAGAAAGCGCGCTGGTGGACGGGCTGAACCGTTGGGAGACGCTCCTCAAGGTGGTGTTCCCCATGCTGCGCTCGGGGCTGTTCGCCACAGCGATCTTCACGTTCATCTTTGCGTGGAACGAGTTTATCTTCGCGCTCATCTTGAGCCGCACCAACGTTGTGACGTTCCCCGTGCAGGTGTCCCACTATTTCGGGCCGCAGCAGATCTTGTGGGCAAAGATCGGCGCCATGTCGGTGCTTGGCACGCTGCCGGTCTTCCTGGTGGTGGCGATGGCGCAAAAGTTCCTTGTGCGCGGCATGTCCATGGGGGCGGTGAAGGGATGAGGGCATGAGCGACCTTGCGATCGAGGCCGTCCACAAGAGTTATGACGACGTCAAGGCGGTGAACGGGGTCAGCCTGTCGATCCCTGAAGGAGAGTTTGCCGTGCTCGTCGGCCCGTCGGGCTGCGGCAAGTCCACCTTGTTGCGGATGATTGCGGGGCTTGAGGCCATCGACGAGGGCACCATTGCCATCGGCGGGGTGACGGTGAACACCCTTCGCCCGCGCGACCGCAACGTTGCGATGGTGTTCCAGAACTACGCCCTTTACCCCTACCTGACGGTGTTTGAGAACATCGCCTTCCCCTTGCGCGCCCGCAAAGTGGCCGAACGGGAGATTGGCGCGCGCGTGCAAGAGGCGGCCGAGCTTCTGGGGCTTGGCGACCTCACCGGGCGCTACCCCCGCCAGTTGTCGGGCGGCCAGCGGCAGAGGGTTGCCATCGGCAGGGCCATCGTGCGCGATGCGGGCCTGTTCTTGTTCGACGAGCCGCTCTCAAACCTTGATGCACAACTGCGCGATGAAATGCGCATCGAGCTAAAGCGCCTGCATCAGCGTCTTGGCAAGACCTTCGTCTACGTCACCCACGATCAGATCGAGGCGATGACCTTGGCCGACAGGATCGTTCTATTACGTGGCGGTGTGATTGAGCAGGAGGGGGCGCCGCTGGATCTGTTTGAGCGGCCGCGTACACGCTTTGTGGCGGGGTTCTTGGGCTCACCGTCCATGAACTTCGTGCCGGCGCAGGTCACCGTCGATGGCGGGAGTGTTGCCGTTACGGTTGGCGATGCGGTGTTGGCCTTTCCGCCCGAGCGGGCCGCCGCAATGGCCCCCAAGTTGAAGACGGGGGACGGGGTGATCCTCGGCGTACGGCCGGAGCACATTTCTCGCGAGCCTGGGCAGGCCGCGCTCACCGTCACTGTCGACCTGGTGCAGCCGACGGGCACGCGCGTCTACATCCAGTTTCGCCTCGCTGACACGGAGGTGACGGCAGAACTGCCGGCCCACACGGTGGAGCGGCCTGGCGCCACCATCACCGTCTCGGTGGACATGGGCCGCACCGTCTTGATCGACCCGAACACGGGCCTTGTCCTTTAGGTCGGCCGCAAACTGCACAGGGGCTGTGAGAGTGCCATGACACAGATGCCGTCCAAAGCCGTCCTCCTCACAGGCACCGAGGAGCCGCCGGCCGAAGCCACCACCCTCACCGCAGGGCCTGTGTCGGCGGTGTTTGAGGACGGGGCCCTGCGCACCATTGCCATCGGCGGCGTGGAGGCGATCCGCGCCATCGCCTTCGTGGTGCGCGATGCCAACTGGGGCACCTATGCGCCCAGCATCGAGAACCTGATGATCGAGGAGGAACCGGGCCACTTTGCTGTCACCTACGCTGCGCGCTGCGGGGACAGGACGCAAAGTCTGTCCTACGCGGTTGCCATCACCGGCCGGCCCGATGGCGTAACCTTCCAGGTGACCGGCACGCCGGGGGGCGATTTTCAGACCAACAGGACAGGCTTTGCCGTCCTCCACCCTGTGGACGGTGTTGCGGGCGCCTCTGCCACAGTGCGCCACACGGATGGGGCGGACGAGATCGCAAAGTTCCCGGGCACCATCATGCCCTCGCAGCCGTTTTTCGACATGGCCGCCATCACCCACGAGGTGGCGCCGGGCGTGTCGGTGACGGCCACACTCGAAGGCGACGCCTACGAGATGGAAGACCAGCGCAATTGGACCGATGCGTCCTTCAAGACCTACATCCGCCCCCTGTCGCGCCCCTTCCCCTACACCTTGCCGGGAGGTGAGCGGTTTGACCAGCAGGTGTCGCTCGCCTTCCACGGAACGCCCCCCACCGCGACGGGTGGGGACGCGGCCATCACCGTCACCGTTGGCGAAAGGGTGGGGACGATGCCGGACCTTGCCCTTGCCCTCACAGGCGAAGGCGCCGCGGCAGCCCTTCCTGTGGCGCAGACCATTGCGAAGGCGAGCGTGCGCTCACTGGTTGCCACCTATGACGGGCGGGCGACGGGCAACTCGGCGGCGATGGCGAGCATTGCCGCCTTCGCGAAGGCAACAGGCGCTTCCCTCACCCTGGAGGCCATTCTGCCCCTTGTGGACGGTGCAGGCGACCCCACAGACGACCCGGCCGTCCTCGCCCACGACGTCGCGGCATTGGCCGACGCTGTGCGGGACGGGGGTGTGTCGTTGGAGGCCATTGTGCCGTTGCCGGCGTGTTACCTGCGCTCCTACCAGCCGAGCGGACCCTGGCCGAAGGCACCGCACCTTACGGCGGTGTACGAGGCTGTCCGCAAGGCGTTTCCGGGGGTCGCCGTTGTCGGGGGCATGCACAGCTACTTCACCGAGCTCAATCGCCGATGGCCGCCTTTGGAGGCCATCGACGCCATCACCCATTCCACCACCGCCATCGTCCATGCCGCCGACGATGTGTCGGTGATGGAAACGCTGGAGGCGCTTCCATCGGTGTTTTCCTCCGTGCGGGCGAAGGCTGGGGACATCTCCTACAGGGTCGGCCCGAGCGCCATCGGGATGCGCTTCAACCCTTATGGCGCAGGCACGCTCCCCAACCCTGACGGCAAGCGCGTTGCCATGGCAAAGGCGGATCCGCGCCAGTTTGCGCTGTTCAATGCGGCGTGGACGTTGGGCTACCTGGCGCGGGC
The DNA here is from genome assembly GCA_039182345.1 of Pseudomonadota bacterium. Taxonomy (GTDB): domain Bacteria; phylum Pseudomonadota; class Alphaproteobacteria; order Rhizobiales; family Amorphaceae; genus Acuticoccus. The sequence continues at coordinate 5,509 of JBCDCF010000090.1, read as the reverse complement.
GGCTGAGGGCGGGGTCGACAGCGTGTGCCTTCATGCCCCCACAGGCCCCTTCGGACTGGTGCATGCGGATGGCTCAGGCGCGCCGGGCTGGTTCGGTGGGAGGGGCGCCAGCGTCTACCCGGCCTATTGTGTGGTGGCTGGCCTTGCGGGGCTGTCGGGTGCGCCTGTGCGGGCCGCCACCTCCTCAGCGCCCGGCACCGTGCTTTCTCTTGTGGTGGAGGAGGAAGAGGGGCCCGTCCTGTGGCTCGCCAACCTCACGGCGAAGACACAGTCGGTGAAGGTCAAGGGCTTTGAAGGAAGAATGGCCGCCATGCTTGATGAGGACAGTGTGGTCGACGCCTGCGTCGATCCATTCGGGTGGGCAGCCGACACGACGCCCCTTGCCGCGGGGCCGGTTGCGCTGAAGCCCTATGCGGTGGTGCGCATCACAGGGTGACCGACCCGCCGAGGCTATAAATCCGCTCCACCAGGCGAAGGACGGCAAGGTGCTCCTCGGGCGCGGTGGCAAAGGGTGCCCCGCTCGCCAAACAGTCCACGAAGTGGTGGAGCGCGTTGGTGTAGGAGGCCTGATAGTCGGCCTCAAGATCAACGGCGATACTGAGCCGGTCCGCCACGTCGCAGCACAGCTTGTTGCCATCAAGACGGATGCTGCCAGTCTCTCCCAACACCGTCAGCCTGTCGGACGGGCGCGGCGGGGCGCCGTGGGCGGCCATGGAGGCAAACACCGTCCCTGCCACCCCTCCTGCGGTGAGGGTGAGGGTGGCCGTGTCCTCGCCCACCACAAGGGGTGAGGCCCGGCGCGGTGCCGTCGGCGCGCGGAAGGAGGGAGGCGCTCAGCGTTTCCAAGTGGAAGGCGACGGGCCGACCGATCCGCCCCTCCTCAAGCCACGTGGCGATGGTGCGGTAGTGGGGGCGGAAGCGCCAGTTTTCATGCACCATCAGCCGCACACTCTTTTGGGCAGCGATGGCGGCCACCGCCTCGGCTTCCTCCAAAGTGGGCGCAAGGGGCTTTTGGCACAGGATGGCAACGCCATGGTCGGCAGCGCACGCCACCAGGGCGGCATGGGTGGCCATGGGGGTGGCAATATCGATGGCGTCGAGCCGCTCTTGCGCGAGCATTGTCTCCACGCTGTCATGGACGGCGGGGATGGCGTATTCGCCGGCCCGCGCCTCGGCCCTAGCGCGGTCGGGGTCGGCAATGGCCACCACCTTAGCGCCTCGGATCGCCGCCCATCCGTCAAGATGATGCCGGCTGACCATGCCCGCACCGGCAAGACCAATGCGCATGGCCTCAGCCACGGGCGCGCTCCTCTGCCGGCCAGCGAAACAGCCTGCGCGGTGTGTGGCATAAGATGGTGTCGCGGTCCGGCGGTGCGCCCACCCAACGGGTGAGGTCTGCGAGGGTGTCGGCGTAGGTGGGCCTGCGATGGGCTGGCACGCCGATGAACGGCCAGTCGGACCCCCACACCAAACGGTCCGGTCCGAATGCGTCCACGATCCGCTGCGCGAAGGGGCGCACATCCTCATGGGGCGGCGCTGTGTTCGACAGGCGGAAGGCGCCCGACAGCTTCACCGCGACGGCTGGATGCTTGGCAAGGGCCAGAACATCTTTGAAGGCGGCGGCGCCCACCCCTTGCCTCACATCAGGGTAGCCCATGTGGTCCACCACCAGGGTGAGGCCATGCTCGAGGATGGGCGGTGCCAGGCGGGCGATGGCGCCTGCCGGACACTGTAGCTCCACCAACAGGCCGTGGGCGGCAAGGCGCGGCAGGAGAGGGGAGGCGGCGCGCACGCCCTCCTCTCCCGAATTGACGGCGTTGAGGCGCACGCCGACGGCACCTGCCGCCACAAGAGCCCGCAACGCGTCATCGGTGATGGACGCATCGACGCTGACGACGGCACGGGGACACAGCGGACCGGTTGACGCGGTGATGGAGCGGTTGTCTGTCCCATAGCCGCTTGCCGCCACCAGCAATGCGCCGGCAATCCCGTGACGGGAGAGGGTCGCGGCAAGCGCCTCGGCCGTCCCTGTCTCGTGAGGGGCCGGGTGGTAGCCTTGGCCCTTTGCAAACGGGTGGCGGGCGGGGTCGATGATGTGGACGTGGCAATCGATGGGGCCGCCCGGCGGCGACCGGTTCACAGGTGGATCTCGTTCTCGATGGGCTCGCCTTTGAAGAAGCGGTGAAGGTTGGCGAACACAGCATCCATTTTGGTGGCGAACGCGTCCAGCGTACCGGCACTGATGTGGGGGGTGAGGACGGTGTTGTGCATGGCCATCAGCGGCGAGGACGGGTCGGGCGGCTCGGTCTCGAACACATCGAGCCCTGCGCCGGCAATCTGCCCCCGTGCCAGCGCCTCCGCGAGCGCTACCTCATCCACCACAGGACCCCGCGCGGTGTTGATGAGGATGGCGGTGGGTTTCATCAACGCCAACCGCGCGGTGTTGATGAGGTGGCGCGTGGCAGGGGTGGATGGGATGTGAAGGGTCAAGATGTCCGCCGCTTCAATGACCTCTTTGAGGGGGGCGGCGGTGACGGCGAGCCTGTCTTCCTCGGCGGCGGTGAGCGTCACGGCAGGGTCGTGATAAAGGCCCTTGGTATCGAAGGCGCGAAAGCGCCGTGCCGCCTCCTGGCCGATCCGCCCCATGCCGATATAGCCGATGGTCTTGCCGGCAAGTTCGCGCGATTGCGGGCGCAAGGCGTTTACATGAAAGCGGCCCTGGCGCAGTTCCGCATCGGCGAACGGCAGGCGCCGGAGGACGGCGAGCGCCAGGAGGACGGTGTGCTCGGCCACCCCCGTTGTCGTGCCTGTGGGGGTGATGGCAAGCCGGGCGCCGCGCTTGGTGAGGGCATCAAGATCGATGGTGTCCTGGTAGCCGACACCCTGGTGGTGGACGAAGCGCAGCTCCGCCGCCCGCTCAATCATCGGTCCGGTGAGGGGGTAGGCGGCAACAATCACCGCGTCCGCCCGGCCGATGAGGGACAGACGCTCGCTGTCGCAGTCCTCCTTCAGCGTCATCAGGTCGAGCGCTGGTGCCGCCCGTTGCCGCATCACCTCATAAAGAGCGTCGGGCCCGTGGCTGAGGTAAAGCACCTTTGGCCTTTGGGCGGAGGGTGCGGCGGCCTCGCTCATTCCTCCACGAACTCCACGTCCTCGCCATCAAGGACACTGTCGAGCCAGGCGGGGTGTGAGGTGCCTGCGGCCACCACCTTTTCCATGTCCGCCTCTTTGGCAAGGACGGTGGCAAGGGCCGTCTTGGCCGCCTCCGCCCGCCCCTGCGGCACCACGACGACGCCGTCCTTGTCGCCCACCACAATATCGCCCGGCGCAATGGCAACACGGCCGAGGGCGATGGGCAGGCCAATGGTGCCCGGCCCGTTCTTGAAGGGGGAGTTGGGGGTGAGGCCGCGGGCAAACACGGGGATCCCCACAGCCTCGATCCCGTCAATGTCGCGCACCAGCCCATCGGTGACCACCGCCACGATGCCGGCATTTTTCGCCATGCCAATGGCAATATCGCCCATGATGGCGGCTTCATCCTCGCCCGCGCTTGCCACCATGAGGACATCGCCAGGTTTGGCGAACTTCAGGGCCGCATAAGGGGCAAGATTGTCCCGCGGGACGGTCCACACAGTAAGGGCCGTTCCCACAAACCGTGTGGCCGTGGTGAGGGGCCTGATGGTGTGGTCGAGGGCGCCGTAGCGGCCGAGCGCATCGGCGACGGGGCCTGTGGGCGCTGTGCGGAAGGCCTCCACAAGGGCGTTGGCAGGGCGCTGGAAGTTGGCGCGGATGGTGAGTTTGGCTTGGCTCAAGGGGCGCCGTCCTTAGATCGTTGTGGGCGGGGGAAGAAGGGCAGCGCCCGTCTTTGTGGAGAAGTATCGGACCGCTGACACATCAACGACCACTGACAAGGTGTCGCCTGCGCGGGCCGGCGTGTCACGGCCAAAACGGGCCATCACCTCCTGGCTTTGCCCTTCGATGGACAACAGCGTCAGGGTGTCGGCGCCAAGGGGCTCCACGGCGGTGACCCGGGCGGCAACCTTTGCCGTTTGGGTGAGGCGGGCGGTGTCGTCCGGCTCATACAAATCCTCAGGGCGGATGCCGACAATGACCCGTTCCCCATCCACAGCCGCGTCAGGGGGGATGGGAAGGGGTGTGCCACCAAGGTGTGCCGCACGCCCGTCCGGGCCATGTGCGACGGGCACCTCCAACAGGTTCATGCCGGGGCTGCCGAGGAAGCCGGCCACGAAGGTGTCGGCGGGGTAGCGGTAGACGTCCATGGGTGCGCCCACCTGGGCAATGCGCCCCCCATTCATGATGCAGATGCGCGAGCCCATGGTCATCGCCTCCACCTGATCGTGGGTGACGTAGATCATGGTGGTGCCCAATCTTGCATGTTGCTTGATGAGTTCGCCGCGGGTGGAGACGCGCAGCGCCGCATCAAGGTTCGACAACGGCTCGTCCAGCAAAAACACTTTCGGGTCGCGCACGATGGCGCGGCCAAGGGCGACTCGCTGGCGTTGCCCTCCCGACAGGGCAAAGGGCTTGCGCTCAAGGTAAGGGGTGAGGGCGAGGGTTTCGGCCGTCTCCGCCACGCGGGTGTCGATGACGGCACGAGCAACGCCCCGCCGCTTCAGTCCGAAGGCCATGTTCTGCCGCACACTCATGTGGGGGTAGAGCGCGTAGGACTGGAAGACCATCGCAATGTCCCTGTCCTTGGCGGGGACGGTGTTCATCACCGCCCCGTCGATGGACAAGGTGCCCTCCGTGATGGACTCCAGCCCCGCAATCATCCGCAAGGTGGTGGACTTGCCGCAGCCCGATGGGCCCAGAAGCACCATGAACTCCTTGTCGGCAATGGTGAGCGACACGCGGTCGACGGCCGCTTCGCTGGAGCCGGGGTAGCGCTTGACGAGGGTGTTGAGGTCGACGACAGCCATGGTGCGCCCCCTACTTCACGGCGCCGGCGGTCATGCCCTGGATCAACTTTTCAGAGAACAGGGCATAGACGATGATGATGGGGACGACGGCAATCATCATGCCGGTGGCAATCATGCCGATGTCTTCCAGGCGGTCGCCCAAGAACTTCTGGATCCCGAGCGGGAGGGTTCGCTTGTCGTCATCGGTGATGAGCACCACGGCATACAAGAATTCGTTCCAGATGTGGATGGTGTTGAGGATCATGGTCGTGATGATGGCCGGAAGACCCACAGGCACGGTGATGCGCCAGAAAATCTCAAAGTCGGAGTAGCCGTCGAGGCGGGCCGCGTCGAACAGGTCCTGCGGCAGGCGGGCGAAAAAGCCTTCCAGCAAAAACACCGTCAATGGAAGCTGGATGGAGACGTAAACGAGGATGAGACCTGTCAGCGTGTTGAAGAGCCCATAGTCCACCAAGACCTGAAAAAGGGCGATGATGGTGATCTGCGGCGGAAAGATGATGGTGGTGAAGATGAGAAAAAACATCAGCCGGTTGCCGCGGAACCGATAGCGGGCGAGGCAATGGGCGGCC
>JBCDCF010000089.1:0-9617 GCA_039182345.1 Pseudomonadota bacterium | reverse complement strand
GACGACTTTGCACGGGGGACCCGGTCAAAACGCAATGCCGGGCGCAAGGGGGTCATGACACACTGCTCCGCCGCGCGCGGATGGATCCCTGCCGCTCCCCCCGCGTTCACCGCTCACAGCCATGTTTTTTGAAAGGATGGGTTGGATGAGGTTTGCCACCCTTGCAGGCATTGCCGCCGTTGTCGTCGCCGCGCTGACAGGCAGCGCAGCCCTTGCCCAGGATGCTGCGCCGCCCCCGGCCGAACAGTCGGCAGACGCTGAGACCAATGACAGCGTCAGGACCATCAAAGCCGGTGTCCACATCGACCCACCCTTCGTGATGAAGACCGATGACGGCTACACAGGCATGGCGATCGAGCTTTGGAACACCATTGCCGAGGCGCGCAACATTGAGACCGAACTGGTGGAGTTCGACACCATCAGGGAACTCGTCGGCGCCGTTCGCGACGGTGAGGTGGATGCAGCCATCACCGCCATTACCATCACCGAAGCGCGGGCCCAGTTCATCGACTTCACCCACCCCTGGTTCGATGGCGGCTTGCAGATCATGGTGAGCGAGGAGCCGCGGACCAGCTTTGAGAACGTCGTGGGCGGCCTTGCCGACACCGGTCACCTGCAGGCGTTCGCCTGGATCGGTGCTGTCATCCTTGCCGCAACGCTTTTACTGACGCTGTTTGATCGCCGGTTCGATCCGAACTTTCCAAGGCGCTGGCGCGACGGCATGGCGGACAGCTTTTACAGCGTCATGACCGTTGCAGTGTCCAACAGGCCGCCCTCGCGCAAAAACCTGTTCGGCTGGGCCGGGCGGATCTTGTCGGCGTTTTGGTTGATCTTCGGTCTTGCCGTTGTCGCCTACGTCACCTCCTCCGTCACCAGTGTGATGACAACGCTTTCCCTCACCAACCAGATCAACGGCATCTCTGACCTTCCCGGAAAGACTGTGGGCGTGTTGGATGGCAGCACGGCGGAAGACTTCGTGATCGCCGAGGGTCTGCAAAGAGTTGAGTTCTCCAACATCGACCAAGGGGTAAACATGCTCGCGGAAGGGGAGATCGACGCCATTGTCGGCGACGCGCCCATCCTGGACTATTACGTCCACACCCGGCCTGAGCATAACGTTGCCGTCGTCGGCGAAATGTTTGCGCCGGAAAAATATGGGTTCGGTATCGGCCAGACCAGTCAGCTGCGCCGGCCGTTGACTGTGGAGCTGATCGGCGCCGACGAGTCCGGCCTGATCGAGGAGTTGCGCACCAAGTATTTTGGCGCACGTCAGTGAGGGTCCTCGCCAGCGCCCGGTCGGTGGGTTGAGGGGCGGGCGGGGGCGCCTCGCCTATGCAAAGCGCTGGATGGCAAAGTCCTCGATGGGGGTGGTGGTCTGGCCTGTTGCAATGAGTTCGGCCATCACATCGCCGACACCTGGGGCGAGCTGGAAGCCGTGCCCGCAAAAGCCGAAGGCGTAGAAGAGGCCGGGATGCCGTGCGCTCGGACCCATCACAGGGAGGCCATCGTCCACGTACCCTTCCACACCGCTCCATGTGCGGATGATGCGGGCATGGCCGAGCGCTGGAATGAGACCGGTGAGGGTGTCCATCTGACGCTGCGTGTTGACGGGGTTGAGCGTGGCACGGCGGGTTGTGAGGGACGCGTCCCCGCGCACACCGCCGCCGAACACGACATTCCCCCGCTCCACCTGCCGGCAATAGATGTTGCGCGCCTTGTCCTGCGTCCACACGCCCACCACGGGGGTGAGGCCGTAGGGCAGGGGCTCTGTCACCGCCATTTGCGGCCCGCCAGGCGAAAGGGGGACGGTCTCGCCAAAGGTGGCGGCAAGCAGGCCACCCCAGGCCCCTGCCGATATCTGCACCGCGCCGGCGTGGAACGTCCCCTGGTCCGTTTCCACCAGATAGTCGGCGCCGTCGCGCTCAATGGCGGTGACCGTGCAGCCCTCGATGATCACCGCCCCCGCCCGCTGCGCCGCACGGGCGAAGGCGGGTGCGGCAAGGCGCGGATTGGCCTGCCCGTCCTTGGGTGAGAACGATCCCATGATCACCGTGTCGCCGAAGAACGGGAAGCGCTGGCGCATGGCGTTTTGGCCCAGCAGCTCGATGGAGAGGCCGTAGGGCAGGGCATCTTCGGCAAAGCGCTCGGCCATCGCCCCGGCGCTCTCTTCGGTGATGGCGCGGATGTGGCCCGTGACGCGAAACTCCGCATCCTCGCCGATCAGCGAGGGCAGGCGCCGCCAGATGGCAAGGGAGCGGTTGGCAAGGGGAAGCTGTGGTGGATAGCGGCCTTGCCGGCGCACATTGCCGAAATTGGTGCCGCTGGCGTGGGCGCCCACACGGTCCCGTTCCAGCACCGTCACCGACAGGCCACGCTGCCGCAGGAAGAACGCGGTCGCCGCGCCCACAAGGCCGCCGCCGACAATCACCACATCAGTCTTGCGCATGCCCATGGGCCGCCCGTCACCCTCACCAGACCCACGCACCGTGCGGCCGAAGGCGGCGATCGTCAAAGGCGGACTTGTGGAAAGGGTATAAATCCAGGCTATAGTCTCCCCGCCCATGAAAGCCCGCCAACTCGAAGTGTTCCGGATGGTCATGCGCTGCGGAACGGTGACCGCGGCGGCAGAGGCGTTGAACGTTTCGCAACCCGCACTCAGCCAGATTTTGCTCCACACGGAAGACAGTCTCGGCTTCAAGCTTTTCCAGCGCAGCCGGGGGCGGCTTTACCCCACCGCCGAAGCCAACGAATTGTTTCCCGAGGCCGACAGGATCTTCCAGGACCTTGAAGCCCTGAGGAAACGCGCGGAAGAGATGCGCCACACCAAGGCCGGTGCGGTGCGCCTTGCCGCATCGGCGCCGCCATCTTTGTCCTTCGTGCCGAGTGCGATCGAGGCCGTGCGCCAGGGCCATCCCGACATTGCGGTCCTGTCCTACGTGCTGCCGGTGGAAAGCATTTTGACGATGTTGGAGCATGGCCGTGTGGGGCTCGGCGTTGCCCTTACCGATCAGGCCTCAGGGCCGGTGGAGGTGAACGTCATCGGTGAAACGCAGATCGTCTGCGTCCTGCCCGACACCCATCCGTGCGCCGGCGGACCTGTGAGGTTGCCTGACCTTACGGGCGAAACCCTCATCTCCTACCGCCAAGGCACACAGCCCCGTGCCCTTTTGACTGAGGCGCTTGAGGTTGAGGGGCTGATCCTGCGGCCCGACATTGAGATCGACATGTCGTTCTCCGCCCTTGCCTTCGTGCGCAGCGGGCTTGGGGTGGCGTTGGTGGACGGGCTGGTGCCCTGGCGCACCTTCCCGGGGCTTTCGGCCGTCCCGTTTCACCCGTCGGTGCGCCTTCCTGTCAGTTTGCTCACCAATCCGCGCTATCCGCTGTCGGCGGGTCATCAGACGCTGAAGGCCAGCCTCATCGACGCGTGGACGGCGTTCGGTTCATAAGTCAGCCTAATAGACCTTTGGGTTTTCATCTTTGCCGAGGCCGCAGGATTTTGCGAGCCTTCCCCCGCGCCACGCGCCCGTGAAGGCCACGGGGGCGTCAGTTGCGTTCACAGCGGGGTTGGCATGCGGATCGGCGTTGATATCGGTGGCACCTTCATGGACTTTTGCGCCTTCGATCCGCGCACCAACCAGCTCAACACGCTCAAAGTTCTGACAACGCCTGACGATCCCGGGCAGGAGCTTGCCAAGGGCATTGCCCTTCTGGAGGCGCGTGACGGGCTTGATCCGCACAGCGTGGACGCCTTCGTGCATGGCACCACGGTGGGCATCAACACCATCATCCAGCGTAAAGGCGCGCGGCTTGCCCTCATCACCACAGCAGGGTTTGAGGATGTGATCGAGCTGGCGCGCCTTCGCATGCCCGACGTCTACTCCTTGTTTTGTGCGCGGCCCGACCAGCTGATCCCCCGTGACCGCGTGTTCGGCGTCACCGAGCGGATGACCGCCGCTGGCACGGTGGAAACACCCCTCGACGGTGCCGGCCTTGCCGCGGTGATCGAGGCCATCAAAGGGAGCGACGTTGACGGCGTGATCGTCTCCTTCCTGCACAGCTATCGCAACCGCGCCCACGAGGCGGAGGCATGCGCTGCGTTGAAGCGGCTTGCGCCGGCGCTGTTCGTCTTTTCCTCCGCCGATGTGTGGCCTGTGATCCGCGAATATGAGCGCACCACGACGGCGATCCTCAACGGCTATGTCCACCCGCGCATTGCCGGATACTTGGACAGTCTTCAAGCAACACTGAAAGGGGCGGGCGTGCCGGCGGCGCCAATGCTCACCCGCTCCAACGGCGGCATCATGAATGTGGAGGCCGGCAAGACCAATTGCGTCAGCATGCTGTTGTCGGGTACGGCATCTGGAGTGATCGGCGCGGCTTTCGTCGGACGGCGCGCGGGTGCGGACAACCTTTTGACCCTCGATGTGGGTGGCACCAGTGCCGACCTTGCCCTCGTCATTGACGGTGCGCCCCAGTATGGCACCGGCGAGACCATTGGCGACTTTCCGCTCCATATTCCAAGCGTTTCGGTGACCTCCATCGGTGCCGGTGGCGGGTCCATCGCCTGGGTGGACAGTGCCGGCGTCCTCAAAGTGGGGCCGGAAAGTGCCGGCTCCACACCGGGGCCTGCCTGCTATGGCCGCGGCGGCATCGAAGCAACCATCACCGATGCCATGGCCGTGTGCGGCTTCGTCGGCCAGGCGCCCCTTGCCTACGACCAGTTGACCATCGACACGGCCCGCGCGCACCAGGCCATTGCCCCCCTCGCGGCCAAACTTGGTACTGACGTCGCGCGCACCGCCGAAGCCATCATCGAGGTGGCGGTGTCGGAAATGTTTGTGGAGGTGAACAAGCTCGTCGCCCGCCAGGGCATTGATCTGCGGGACTTTCACCTCATGCCGTTCGGCGGTGGTGGACCGATGCTGGGCTGTTTTCTGGCCCGCGAACTGGGAATGGCCCACATGCTGGTGCCGCACAGTCCAGGCATTGTCAGTGCGCTGGGCGGGCTCGTTGCCGACCTCAAGGCCGACTTCATCGGCACCGTGTTCAAGACCTTGAGTGATGAGGCGCTGGGCTCGCTGTCAACGGTATTGGACCGTCTCCATGAAGACGGCCTGTCATGGCTGCGCGAGGAGCAGGGCTATGAGGGGCCCGCCACGGCCGAGGTTTCCGCAGAAATGCGCTATGCCGGCCAGTCCCACGAGATCGATGTGCCCCTTGAGGCCGAGTGGATCACCGCCGGCAACGTGGAGGCGGTCAGCGAGGCCTTCCACCGCGAACACCACAAGCGCTTTGAGTTCAACGACCGGGACGTGCCGATCCAGATCATCAACCTGCGTCTTGTGATGCGAGGGTCGACGGTTCTGCCGGACCTTGATGCCGCGCCGCGGGCGGAGGGCACGCCCCAGGCGGAGCGGGAGATTGCCGTCTGGCTGGATGGGGCAGAGCGCACCGTGCCGCTTTATGACCGCGCCGACCTTTTGCACGGCCACTCTTTCAACGGCCCTGCAGTGGTCCACCAGCCGGACACCACCTTGTGTATCCTCCCAGGCTATCGGGCCACGGTGGATGCGGGCCTCAACATTCGCCTCACCGCAACGAAAGGGGGCGCGGCATGATCGACAAGACGACCCTTCAGGTGCTTGCCAACCACTGCCGCGCGGTGGCCGAAAACATGGCCTACACCCTTTACCGCACCGCCCACTCCACCTTCGTGAAGGAGACCGAAGACTTCACGGTCATGCTGATGGACAAGACCGGCAAGGTGGTGGCCGTTCCCATGGACCTTGGCGCCACCTGGTACCCCGGCATGGACTATGGTCCCGCCATTGCCATGACCGAGGTGGGCAAACCAGGCGACATCTTCTTCACCAACGATGCCTATAGCGGCTTCCTCGCCACCCACACGCCGGACACCCATCTGTGGACGCCTGTGTTCCATGAGGGCGAGGTCATCTGCTATCTGGGCGGGCACGTCCACAACACCGACATGGGCGGCGCTGTGCCGGCAAGCCTGTCGCGATCCTTGACCGAGATCCACCAGGAGGGGATCCGCTTCAAGCCGACGCGCCTTTATGCGGACGGGACGTTCGACCAGCAGATCCTCGACATCATGATGCTGAACGTGCGCAAGCCGGACCTTAATCTCGGCGATCTAAAAGCCCTTGTGGGCGCGCTGAAGACGGGCGAGCGCAAGGTCCACGCGATGGTTGCGAAGTTCGGCGCGTCTGTCTTCATGGATGGTTTGCAGGCGCTGCAAGACTACGCCGAGGAACAGGCGCGCGACATCTTGCGCACCATCCCGGACGGCACCTACACCTTTGCCGACTATGTGGACGAGGATGCGGCGGGCGGCCATCCCTGCCGGCTCAAGCTGACGCTGACCATTGCCGGCGACAGTGCGGTGATGGATTTCACGGGGACCGACCCGCAGCTCACCTCCTCGCTCAACGTGCCGACGGGCAGTCACCCCCGCCACACCTTGCTCCTGGTGGGCGTTTACTACGTGCTTTACACGCTGAACCCGCGGATCCTTCTGAACTCAGGGTTGACGCGGCCCTTCACCTGCATTGCGCCTGAGGGGACCGTGGTCAACCCAGTCTTCCCCGCAGCGGTGGGGATGCGCAGTTTGACCTGTGCGCGGCTGCGCAGCCTCGTCTTCGGCGTGTTCAATGCCGCCATTCCCGAGCGGTTGCCGGCAGCGCCCGCAGGCTCAAGCTCCATCGTCAACGTGATGACGACGGATGAGGCGAGCGGGCAGTCCATCATCGCCGCCATCAATCCCGTGGTGGGCGGCGGCGGGGGGATGCCCCATCGCGATGGTCCAAACGGCTCTGGCGCCGACAGCGCGTACCTGAAGAACACCCCCATCGAAATCACCGAGAGCGAAGTGCCGATCCGCTTCGAGCACTATGGGCTTATGCCCGACTCAGGGGGTGCGGGGTACCATCGCGGCGGGCTCGCGACAGCGATGGAGTTTCGCGTGTTTGCTCCCAACACACGCATCACCGTGCGCAACAGGGACCGCACCCGCTTTCGCCCCTGGGGCACCCTTGGGGGGCGGGCGGCAGGGGCATCGGACCTCATCATCAACCGTGGCCGGCCCAATGAGATCCTTCTGGGAAACACCGACATTGCGGTTATCGAACCTGGTGATGTGGTGCACATTCACTCGCCAGGCGGTGGCGGCCGGGGGGATCCTTTGACCCGTGAGCCGGACCGCGTTGCCCTTGATGTTGTGCGCGGCTACGTGTCCGAAACCGCCGCGGCGGAGCTCTACGGCGTCGTCCTCTCAAATGGGGTTGCGGACGAGGCGGCCACGGCGGACCTGCGCGCCCGTCTTCGCGGCAATGTGGCGGCGCAGGAGACCTGGTATGACGGCGGTCCCGAGCGAGAGGCCCACGAAGCCCTCTGGCACCAGAAAAACTACGATCGCCTGACCGATATCTTGATGGCGCTCCCCGTCCACTGGCGCTTCTTCGTCAAAGCGAAGCTGTTTGAAGAGATGAACCGCCTCAACGACCATGGCGGCGATCCCCAGGTGGACGATGCCCTCGCCCACGCAAGGTCGCGCTATCCCGAGATCCCCAACGTGGCGTTCCGATGAGCGCCAGATTCGTCCGCCTTGCCGAAGCGGACCGGCCCACGGTGACAATCACCGTGGACGGCGCACCTGTCGACGCGCTGGCGGGCGACACAGTGCTGACGGCCATGATGCTCACCAAAGGCTTCCTGCGCTACGGCGAGTTCGATGATGCACCCCGCGCCGGCTTTTGCCTGATGGGCGCCTGCCAGGACTGTTGGGTCTGGACCCCGTCCGGCACCAAGGTGCGCGCTTGCTCCACCTTGGTGGCCGAAGGACTGACGCTCACCACCCGCGCACCGGACGGACTGTGGCTCGCCCGCGCATAGTCATTGTGGGGGCTGGCCCTGCCGGCACCCGCGCGGCCCTCACCCTGGCGCGCAAAGGCCTCCGTCCCACGGTCATCGATGAGGGCGAGCGGAGCGGCGGGCAGATCTATCGACGTCCCCCGAAGGACCACCGGCGCAGCCATAAGGCGCTCTATGGAGACGATGCTAAGAAGGCCGAGGCGCTCCACCAGGCGTTCGATGCTGCGGTGGCGGCCGGCCAGGTGGATCATCGTCCGAGCACCCTCGCATGGGCGGTGCGGGAGGGGCACCTTCACCTTGCGTGCGAGGACGAGATCGAGCGGCTTGGCTTCGATGCTCTCATCCTTTCCGTGGGAGCGACGGACAGGGTTGCCCCTGTGCGCGGATGGACGCTGCCTGGCGTCTACACCCTTGGCGCTGCACAGATCGCGCTGAAGGCGCAGGGGTGTGGCATCGGCCAGCGTGTGGCGTTCGTGGGGAGTGGGCCGCTCCTTTATCTGGTCGCCTACCAGTACCTTCTTAGCGGCGCGCCCCCGGCGGCGGTGGTGGACACAGACTCCTTCGCCCGCAAGCTTGCGTCGCTGCCCTTCCTCGCGGTCCGGCCCATGCAGCTCTTGCGGGGTGCCAAGTTCTTGCGCGCCCTTAAGCGTGCAGGGGTCCCTCTCATGATGGGCGCGCAGGTCCACAGCATCGAGGCCGATGGCGACGGGGCGGCTCATCACGTCTGTCTGAAAACCGCCCGCGGGGAAGATCTGACGGTGGCGTGCGATGGGGTGGGCATCGGCCACCATCTGCGCGCCGAAACGCAGCTTGCCGACCTTGCCGGATGTGACTTTGCGTTCCGGCCCGCCTCGCGCCAATGGCTCCCCGTGGTGGATGCCATGGGCCGCAGCTCGGTGCCTGGCGTCTACCTCGCCGGCGATGGTGCGCGGCTGATGGGGGCGGACGCTGCCGAGACCGCCGGTGAGCTTGCCGCCCTTGCCGCCTTGTCAGACCTTGGCCTTGCGGCCCCCGGCATGGCGGCGGCACGGCTGCGCCTGTCGCGACTGCGCCACATCATCTTTGCTGCGGGGGTGGAGCGCGGCTTTGCCTGGCCTGCAGCCGCTGTGGCGGGCCTTGATGATGGGACAATGCTGTGCCGGTGCGAGGCCATCACCGTCGCAGAGCAGCGCCGCGCCGCCACAGCCCTTGACGCATCAGAGGTGAACCGCGCCAAGGCGTTCAGCCGTGTGGGAATGGGACGGTGCCAGGGCCGCTACTGCGCGCTTGCGGCCGCTGAGATCGTTGCCGCAGCGCGAGCCGAACCGATCGCCGCCGCCGGACGGATCCGCGCCCAAGCCCCGGTCAAACCGGTGCCCTTTGCAGCGCGGCCCCGTCACACCGAGGACGACCGGCAGGATGTGCCTTCCGCCGAGGACCGTGCAGCGCAATCTGCCGCACAGCCCCACTAAGCTTCTCGTCGGCTCCCGCCTGCCCCCCGGCGCGGCAAAGGGCCAAGGCTTTCACAGGAGGCGCGTTGCATGACGCCAAGTTTTGATCCTGACGCGTTGTCGCCGCCCCGGGGCCACTTCATCGGAGGGGTTTATAGGGGCAGCGGCGATGATGCGCTCGATGTGCGCCAGGCCTCCGACGGCAAGATATTCGCCCCCTGCGCCGTCGCCGATGCCGACAGGGTGGACGAGGCCGTGGTGGCCGCCCGGCGCGGTCTTGCCGAGAGCGGATGGATG
>JBCDCF010000088.1:0-9639 GCA_039182345.1 Pseudomonadota bacterium | reverse complement strand
GTGGTGGGCGGCAACGTGAGGGCTGTGGGACGAACCGTCACTTTGGAGGGGGCCCTGCAAGGCAATGCACTGGTGGCTGCAGCCCATCTTGTGGTGGACGGTCCGGTTGCAGGCGACGTGGTGTTTGCCGGCCGATCCCTCGCCTTCGGACCGAATGCCACCATCGCGGGGACGCTCTCCTACCGCACACCCTCCGCCGTCGACGTGCCAGCCACAGTCGTCCCAATGGAGCGGGTGCGCTATGCTCCGTTCTCCCCACCGGACTTTGCCAAGGAGATCGGCGCCGGAGCGCGCGAGGCTTTCACCTTTGAAGGCCCCAGCGGGTGGACCATTGCCGCCGCCGCGGTGGCCGGCCTTTTGGCCATTGGCATGGTCGGCGTCCTTTTCCTCGGCCTTGCCCCGCAGACCATCGAGCGGCTGCGCGACACCGTTGAAAATCGGCTCGGGCGCAGCTTCGTGTTCGGCCTTTTGGGGTTGGCAACGCTCTTGGGCCTCGTGCCGCTCGCAGCGCTGACGGTGGTGGGTCTGCCGCTCATCCCGGTCATCATGTTCGGCGCCGGGTTGATCACCGTCTTTGCCTACCTTTTGGGGGCCTATGCGCTGGCCCACCGCGTGTTCCGCAGCTTCGGTGCCGGGCATGCATCGACGGGCGCGCGCCTGCGCACCTTCATTGTGGGGGTGGTGGTGCTCCTTGCCCTCAACGCTGTGCCGGTCCTTGGCTGGCTCATCAACGCGTTCGCAGCCCTCATCGGCTTCGGCGCACTGCAGATGCGCGTGGTGGCGCGGCTGGAAAGGGCCACCCACAGGCGCACCACCACCCATCCCACCGAGGCGCAGTCCGCGTAGCGCCCATCGTTCTGATCACGGGAAACAAAAAGGCTTCGGCACATCGCCGAAGCCCTCAACCCTTTTCAGAGGGTGGCGGTCGGCAGGCCCTCGCCTCCGGACGCCCCTGCGCGCTCATGCAAAGGCGAGTTTTGCCTCGTCGAGAATGCGTTTGACCTCGGCGTCGCGGGTTTCATGGAAATCCTCGTAAAACCAGCTGATCCCAGCAAAATCGTCAGGGATGAACACGCACACCACCTCGTCGGCAAACCGGGCCAAGAGATCCACCGCCTCCTGGGAGGCAACGGGAACGGCGACAATCACCTTCGAGGCGCCCTGCCGTTTGGCTGCCTCCACGGCGGCACGCATGTCAGCGCCCGTTGCAATCCCATCGTCCACCAGGATGACGACGCGGCCCTTCACACTCGGCGCCGAACGCCCGGCTCTGTAGGCCGCGTCGCGGCGCGCCAGCTCTTTTCTGGCAATGGCAGCCACCCGTTCGATGGCCTCGTCGCCAATGCGAAGGCCGTGCACGGTGTTCTCGTTGATGATAATGACGTCACCATCGGCAATCGCCCCCATGGCGAACTCTTCATGGCCTGGCACGCCAAGTTTGCGCACCAGCATAATGTCGAGGGGAAGGCCAAGATGCATGGCCGCTTCGCCGGCGACGGGCACGCCACCGCGCGGCAAGGCAAGAACAAGAGCGTTCGACCATTTGTAAGGGTCGAGTTTCGCAGCGAGCTGCCGGCCGGCGTCGCTTCGATCCCTGAACATCATGCTGGTACCCTATCAACTGCTGAACCTAAACCGGGCGACGATCATCAGGTCCGCACAGCGCCAGGTTTTACCGGCGCCAAACGGCCCTTGAGCGTCCTCACCATCGTGCGCAGTTCGGCCGGGACGATTTTGATCAAAGTCAAAGCTGCCGACGCCGCCAGCGGCAATCCCATGGGTTGAGAAACATCAAGTGGGCACGCCTAACGCGCGATAGTCTCGCACACGGCCCACCATGTCCTGAAAGTGGGAGCTAAACTCATGAAGACCACGAACGATCACACAACGATGCCCCTCACACCCCTCATGGGCTATGAGGTGGCAACGGTGATGTCGCGTGCCATGTTCCACGCCATGAGCGAGTGGAACAAAGAAATGGCGAAGTTCATCGGCCATCGCCTTGAAATGGATGCAAAGCTCCAGGCAGAATTGGCGGCGTGCGACTCGCCCTTCGAAGCCTTCGACCACCTCACGAGGTTCATGCAGACTGCCTATCTCGACTATGCGAAAGAGGCAAAGACGGTGCGGGACATTGCCGCCACCACCGCGGAAGACAACCTTGCCGTGATGGAATCGGAGCTGTCGCCGAAAAAAGCCCCGGCGTTCGAGTAGTCTGCCGACGGGTGCGCACCGACACACACCACACGGTGCGCGCCTATGGTCTGAACGGCTTCGTCGCCACGCATCCCATGACTGAGGGGCGTTGCTGAGTGCACGGCGGCGATCCGATGCACTTCATCCTGATTGCGCTCGGGATGATGCTTCTTGTGGGCCTCTTCACCGACGAGATCGGCCGCAGGACGCGCTTGCCCAGGGTGACGCTTCTCATCCTGTTCGGGATCGCCATCGGTCCTTACGGGCTCGACCTTTTGCCGGTGGACATTGACGGCTGGTACGCCGTCTTCACCGACCTTGCCCTCATCATGGTCGCCTTTCTGCTGGGAAGCGCCCTCACCGTAGAGCGGCTGAAGGCCCATGGCCGCGAGATCCTCATGATCTCGCTGGCCGTCTGTCTCACATCGGCCCTCCTTGTGGGCATCGGCATGGCCTTCGCAGGGGCTGCCACCGCCGTCGCGTTGATCCTTGCGGGGATTTCCGTTGCCACCGAGCCTGCCGCCACCATGGATGTGGTCCATCAGGAGCGGGCGAAGGGGCCCTTCACCGACACCGTCATCGGTGTGGTCGCCATTGACGATGTGTGGAGCATCGTCCTTTTCAGCGTCCTTCTTGCGGTGGCCAGTGCGGGGGTCAGCGGCGGGGTGTTTGCCGCCCTCAGCGTAGGCGCGTGGGACCTCATCGGCGCCTGCCTTGTGGGGGTGGCTGTGGGGCTGCCGGGGGCCGCGTTATCGGGCCGCCTCGGTGCCGGCGAGCCGACACGGCTGGAAGCGCTCGGCATCATCTTCCTGTGCGGCGGATTTGCCTTGTGGCTTGAGGTGTCCTTCCTCCTCGCCGGCATTGTGGCGGGGGCGATCGTCGCCAACGTTGCCACCCATCACACCCGCCCCTTCCATGAGATTGAGCATGTGGAGTGGCCGTTTCTGATCATCTTTTTCCTTCTTGCAGGCGCCACGTTCGACATCGGCGCGCTTCAAGATGTTGGGCTGATCGCGCTCGTCTTCATTGTGCTGCGTGTTGTGGGGCGGCTTGTGGGCGGCTGGGTCGGCGTGAAGCTGTCAGGCGCGCCGCGACAGCATGGCCGGCTGATCGGTATGGCGCTCACTCCGCAGGCCGGCGTCTCGGTGGGGATGGCCCTCGTCGCCGGCAACGTCATGCCGCAGTATGCCGACCTCATCCTGACCGTCACCATCGCAGCGACCATCGTGTTCGAGGCCCTGGGACCGTTCCTGACCGCCTTTGCCCTCAGGCTGTCAGGCGAGGCCCGCGCCATCCCCGAGGACCCCGAACCATCGGACGAGGCCAACGCCTAGATCGCGGCAAGCTCATCCCACCGGCACAACGCGCCGGCGGCCTCACGCGTCGACGGCGTCCGGCACCTTCGCGCCAGCCAACTGCCGCAGCCGGTAGTGGGTGTACTGAACAAAGCGGGGCAGCCGCTCGGCGAGGGCGGGCGACAGCGTCGTTTTGTGGCCGAAGTCTTCGCCGTTGATGGAAATGATCTTCAGCGTCGCCGGCAAAGTGCCAAGGGCGGCCGACAGGCGAACCGCTTCGGGCACACCAAGGCCATGGCTCGACGGGTCGCCTTCGACGGCCGGCAGGTCTTCGGCCAAAGGATCCAGGTGGATGAGGATGCCTGGCGGTGCATCCATGGCCGCAGCATCCACAATGAGGACAGCGTCGTAGCCCTGCCAGGCCTCCATCAGGCGCGTGGCCTCGCCGCTTTCAATCACGCAGTCCACGCCCTCAGGCGGCGCGTCGGCAACGGCTTTGACAATGGCGGGGCCGATGCCGTCGTCACCACGGTGCGTATTCCCGACGCCAATCAGGAGCGTGCGGGCACGCGTGTGGGAAAGCGACGGGTCGGTCATTGCCTGTCCACCTCAAGGCGCAGGAAGTGGGTGGCGCAGGAGATGCAAGGGTCGTGGTTGCGGATCGCCTGCTCGCAGCGGTGCTGGAGAACCTCATCGCTCGCCGACACGAAGGCATCGGCCACCACACGCAGGTCCGCCTCGATGCTCGCCTGGTTCTGGGACGTGGGGGGCACGATCTTCGCGGCCGTGACGGTCCCCTCATCGTCCGTGTCGTAGCGCTGATAGAGGAGCCCGCGAGGCGCTTCGATCACACCGTGACCGGTGGCTTCGCGCGGGACCACCTCCACGTAGGGTTGGTCGGTGGGAGCCCAGTCGGCAAGGAGGCGCGCGGCCTCTTCAAGCGCGTGGAGCACCTCCACGCTGCGCACGACAATGCTGCGATAGGGATTGGTGAGGAGCCCGTCCATGCCGGCTGCACGCGCTCCTGCCAGGGCGCGCGGGTTGAGGGCATCGCCGCTGAGGGCAAGCCGTGCCATGGGGCCTGTGAGGTAGCGACCTCTCCCGATGACCTTGGCATGAAGAGCGGTGGTGTGGGGATGGTGCTCCTCGACGAAGGTGTCTTCATAGGCCGAGGGCGGAATGTCGAGCCCTTCGGTGGAGGCAATCCTGTCAGGGGCCATCGGGTAGGCGCCAGGGGTGGTGATCGCCACCCGCTCGTGCGCCGTCGCGACGTCTGGAACGTCGAACCCGGCGACCCAGTCCA
The DNA here is from genome assembly GCA_039182345.1 of Pseudomonadota bacterium. Taxonomy (GTDB): domain Bacteria; phylum Pseudomonadota; class Alphaproteobacteria; order Rhizobiales; family Amorphaceae; genus Acuticoccus. The sequence goes on along the minus strand of JBCDCF010000088.1, from coordinate 4,845 downwards.
CCGCTTCGGCGGCCGCGTCGATGGCGATGTCGATGTCCTTGCGCAGGGCCTCCATCCGCGCGCGCGGCGGGGAGCTGTAGAACCCGCCGACGCGCACATTGATGGGGTGGATTTCCCGCCCGCCCACAATGTCGACAATGGCGTTGCCGGCCTTCTTGATGGCAAGGCCGCGGCGCACCGCATCGCCGTGGTCCTGTGCCATTGCCACCGCATCGGGATAGCCGAGGAAATCAGGCGCATGCAGCAAGATGACGTGAAGCCCGTGGCTACCGATCCACTCCCCGCACAACAACAGCCGCCGAAGGTCCACCACGGGCTGGGGCACGGTGACGTCCCAGGCATCCTCCACCGCCGCCATGGCGCTCAGCTGGTAGGCCACGGGGCAGATGCCGCAGATGCGCGCGGCAATGTCGGGCGCTTCGGTCGCCGCGCGGCCCACCATGAAGGCCTCGAAGTATCGCGGCGGCTCGAAAATCTTCAGCTGCGCGTCCTCCACATGCCCGTCGCGGATGGTGAGCTTGAGCGCTCCCTCCCCCTCGACCCTTGCGAGGTAATCGACCGCAATGGTCCTAGTCGTCATGGCGGGCGGCCTCCTCGTGGAAGGCAGGCGCTGCGGCATTGAAGGTGGAAAAGGCGCGCGCAATGTCCCGCGAGGTGGCCCCAAGGGCGGTCCATTGCGCGGCTAGGGCCGCCGTGTTGGGCGATTCCATGGGGCCATAGCAGCCATAACAGCCGCGCCCATAGGCCGGACAGATGGCGCCGCACCCGGCATGGGTCACAGGGCCGAGGCAGGGGGTGCCATGGGCCACCATCACGCATGTCACGCCGCGCCGCTTACACTCCATGCACACGCTGCTCTCGGTGATATTGGGTCGCCGCTTGGCCAGGAACGCACCAATCACCTCAAGAAGTTCGTGCTTGTTGATGGGGCAGCCGCGGAGCTGGAAATCCACCGTCACATGATCGGCGATGGGCGTTGAGGTGGACAGGCTGTCGATATAGTCGGGCCTGGCATAGACGGTGGCGCGGAACGCCTCGTGGTCGCGCCCGTTGCGCAGCGCCTGAATGCCGCCTGCCGTCGCACACGCCCCTATGGTGATGAGAAAGCGGGACTGCTCACGCACCATCTGGATGCGCTCCGCATCGTGCTGTGTCGTCACCGACCCTTCCACCAGCGACAGGTCGTAGGGCCCCTCCACCACAGCGCTGGAGGCTTCGGGGAAGTTGGCAATATCGACCGCCGCCCCGACGGCAAGGAGTTCATCCTCGCAGTCGAGCAGGCTGAGCTGGCACCCATCGCAGGAGGCAAACTTCCAGACCGCAAGCTTGGGGCGCTCACCCATCGTCAGATCTCCGGTATGGACAGTGTGTGGGCTATGCGGTCGTAGCGGACCACAGCCCCGTCGCGGCACAAGATGAGCGGGCCGAGCTGGCAGCGCCCGCACGCGCCAGTGCCGCAGGCCATGTGCCGCTCCAGCGAAATGTGGATGCGTTGGGCCGGCACCCCCTCAGCCTCAAGCCGGCGGGCGCACAGCCGCATCATCACCTCAGGCCCGCAGACAAGCGCTGTGGTGCGCGCCGGGTCGATGGTGTTGCGATCCAAGAGCGTCGTGATGAGGCCCACATTGCCGGTCCACCCAGGACCTGCGGTGTCCACCGTCACATGGACGCTGGCCCGCCCCTCCTCCATCCAAGCGTCCAGCTCATCGGTGAAAACAATGGTGCTCGGATCGCGCGCGCCGTAAAGGAGGATGACCCTGTCATACCCCGCATCGACGGCCTGAAGAAACGCAAGGCGCAAAGGGGCAAGGCCGAGCCCGCCCGCCATAATCAAAAGGTCGCCCCCGCCCACCGCCGGCCAGCGCGTGCCGTAGGGACCGCGCACGCCCATCCAGTCGCCGGCCTTGGCCCGCACCAGCGCCTGTGAGGCTGCCCCCTCGGCACGGATCGTCAGTTCAAACCCATCGTCCGTGAGACCGCTGACGGAGATGGGCACTTCGCCATAGCCGGGACGGCCAACCATCATGAATTGGCCAGGCGCGGCGGCAAACCCCTTGTCCTGGAAGGTGAGTGTTGCGACCGAGGCAAACACCTCTTGCGCCGCGATGACCTTGACAGGTCGCGGCGTCAGGTCCGCCCTCACCGCAACAGCAGCGTCCATTAGGGCCCCGCCTGTTCCGCGCCGGTGGCATAAAGGTCGAGCGATTGGTAGCGCGCCGTGCGCAGGCGCTCCACAAGGGCTGGGAGAAGGCACTTGTAAAGCTCGTAGCCGACATGAGGGTCGGCATCGCACTTCATGCGCAGGCACGCCGTGTCGAACGACAAGGCGCGCACAAGGCCGACGGCGCGCGCACCAAAGTCCGTCTGGTAAGGGGGCACGAGCCAGGACAGGCCCACAGCCTCACCCGCCTCCGCCGTTTGGATGATGGCAACACCGCGGCCTGGCACAGCAGTCTCCACCGCCACACGGCCGCTGCGCACAAGGTAGAACCTGTCTGCGGGTGTGCCCTCGCGCATCAGCGCCTCGCCGTCGCGGAACACAACGTTCTGGGCGCAGCCGGCAAGCATGGCGGCCACATCATCGCCAATCGTTGCAAGGACCGCGTGCTGGCGGATGAGGTCTTGCATGGGATGGGTTTCGATCACGACGACACCTCCTCAGCCAGCGCCGTCGCCTCTTCGGTGATGTCGATCCCCACAGGGCACCAGGTGATGCACCGCCCACATCCCACGCACCCCATGGTGCCGAACTGATCCACCCAGGCGCTGAGCTTGTGGGTCAGCCACTGGCGATAGCGCGATGCCGGTGAGTGGCGCACGCTCCCCGACGTCACATGGCTAAAATCAAGGGAGAAGCAGGATTCCCAACTGCGCCAGCGCTCGGCGTGGTTGCCTGTGAGGTCGGTGGTCTCGCTCATCTCGGTGCAGTAGCAGGTGGGGCAGACCATGGTGCAGTTGCCGCAGGTGAGGCAGCGGTCCGCCACCTCCTGCCAGTGCTGGCTCTCTCCGCTGCCGCTGCGATGGCGTCTGGAAGGCCATCGGTGTTGAGTGTGCGGCCCATCTCCTCGGCGGCGCGTTGCGTGGCGGCCCGTGCGTGCGCCCAATCCTCGTCCGTTGCGTCCCTGCCTGTGAGGTCGCTTGCAATGGCGGCCCCTGCGGCGCTTCCCACCTCCACAAGGAAGGCGTGGTCGCGAGCGCCGGTCAGCTCCGTCAGCGCCAGATCGTGATCGCCCGTGACGGCGGGCCCTGTTCCCATGGAGGTGCAAAAGCACGTGGCCCCCGCCTGCCCGCAGTTCACGGCGATGATGAGTGTCCCCTCGCGCCGGGCCTTGTAGTGGGTGTCGGCGCCCAAGACGGTGTCCATGATGGCGATGGAGGCAAGGTCGCACGCGCGCACTCCAAGGAAGGCGGTCTTGGTCTTGTGCCCGTCCGCATCGCTCCGATAGACGGGCTGCCCGTCCACAAGGTCCGCCTGCCACAAGCGTTCGCGCGGCGGATGGAGGTAGCGCTTCCATGAGGCTGGCCCGTTGGAAAAGCCGAACACCGCCTCGCCGCCCTTGTCCAGGCGATAGCGGCCCGCCTCCTGCTCGTCGCGCCAGCCGATGGGAAGATCCGTCTGGGCTTCGACGGGCGCAAGGTCAATGGCGCCGTCGCGCACCACAGGCCCGATCACATCGAAACCGCGGCGCTTGAGGCTGGCAATCAACGTGTCCAGCTGCGCCGCTTCGATGACGATGGCACCATCTTGTGCAAGGTGCGACACGCGACCTCCGCCCACCCATTGCGGTGGACACACCATCGCGGAGAGCCGGCCGGCGCGGATTGCGATAGATCAATGACACCCAAGTTTGGCGGCAATCGCTTGTAAACACACGCCTTTAATCATGGGATGACGGCAAGATACGCCAACGGTTGCCTTAAGTGCGCGTTCGTTCAAACGAGATGACGCGATAGACGTACCAGATCAGGACCAGCACAAGGATGACGTTCGACACCGTGTTTATCTGCCCTTCGATGAGCGCATACTGGCTCTCCAGGAGATAGCCGGCGCTGGCAAGGGCTGTGGTCCATACGCTGGTGCCGAGCGCGGTCCAAAACAGGAAGATGGGCAGCTTCATCTGCGCCAAACCGGCCGGAACGGAGATCAACGTGCGGATGGCGGGGATCAACCGGCCGAAGAAGATGGCAAAGACGCCGTAGCGGGCAAACACCTCCTGCGCGCGGGTCACATCGTCAGGCGACATGGTGAGCCAGCGTCCATGGCGTGCGGCAAGGCGTTTGATGCGGCCAATCCCCACCATCATGCCAAGCGCGAACCACAGCGATGTGCCGAGGAGCGAGCCCAGCGTTCCTGCCACGATGACGCCTAAGAAGCTGATGTCGCCGCGCGCAGCCACAAAGCCTGCCAGCGGCATGATCAACTCTGAGGGGATGGGCGGAAAGACATTCTCAAGAAACATGAGGAGGAAGACGCCGACATAACCGCCGTCTTCCACAAGACCCGTGATCCAGTCGAACATCCACCCGCCTCAAACAGCGCGACCCCGTCCTCGAGCGGGGCCATCGCAACGCGTTCATCACCTCTACCTGCCTTCAGATGGGCTGAGCCGCCCCAAATCCCAGGGGCTGTCGCGGCTGGGAATGTCGATCGTGCCGCCTAGGGTCGCGCCCTAAGTTTAGGACCTATGAATGCCCGCTTCCTCAGCCGCGGCACCACCGAGCTCATGGGCCAGACCTTAGAAGCTGCCGGCGGGAGCCTCGCTCAGATAAACATTAAATCGTCGGCACCGAGCGCGACGTCTTCGAACACGGCAATCAGCGATCCGTCGGCCTTGTCGATGACGC
>JBCDCF010000087.1:0-9758 GCA_039182345.1 Pseudomonadota bacterium | reverse complement strand
GATCGCGGCCCGGGCGGGACGGCTCCAGGCGCATCGCGCTCAATAGGCCTTTGTGCGGCACCCTTCCTCCGCCCGCGATTGTATACCTTTGATCGAAACTTATCCGCCAGCTCGCGTCATCTTGCAAAAAATGACCGAAAAGGGCCCTTGACGGAACCGTTTCGGAAAGCAGTTTCTCGCATTGTATGCAATGACAGGCGGGATGGATGGTCGCGAAAGGCGAAGGCAGCCGCTGCTACGACGCGCTGAAGGCGTTGCTCCTTGACGGTGAGATCGCCATGGGGACGCGCCTTACCGAGGCGGACCTTGCAACGCGCCTCGGCTCATCGCGCACGCCCATCCGCGAGGCCTTGCGCCGCCTCCATGCCGAGGGCTTCATCGAATTCTCGGCCAACAAAGGCTACGCCGCCGCCTCCTACACCACAGACACCGTGCGCGAGATCTACCATTGCCGCGCGCTGATCGAGAGCGAGGCGGTGCGCCTTGCCGCTCACGCAGGCCTTCCCCCAGAGACGCGTTTGGCACTTGAAGCCATCGTTGAGGAAACCGAAGACCTTTTCGGCAGCGAGGAGGACCCCGCCACCGTGCGCGCGCGCTTCCTCGCCCTCAACAACCGCTTCCACAGGGAGCTTTACGAGGCCTGCCCCAACCGCACCCTTCTGGCACTGGTGAAGCGCACGTCGGCCATTCCGCGCACCATCCGCCACTATTTCCACTTTGACGATGCAGAGGTGCGGCGCAGCCACGACCAGCATCGCGCCATCTTAAGGGCCATCACCCTTGGCGATGCGGAGCGCGCCGCCGCTTTGATGCGCGAGCACATCTGGTCCGCCAAGGACAGGATGATCGCAGACCCCGACACGGCCCCCACCTTCGACCCCGCGCCCCACCGCGAACTCCAGTGGGCCACCTTCTGACGGCCAATGCCAAGACCCTTGAGGGAGACACCATGACCGACGATCCGCGCAAGACCGCCACCAAAGGCCGCCTCACAAGGCGCACGTTTCTGGCCTCCACCGCCGCTGCAGGGGCCGCCCTTGCCGCCCCCTGGGTCACCACGAAGGCCCGCGCGGCAGGCTCCATCAATGTGATCTTGAACCAGGGGCGTCTGGCCAAGTTGTGGGTGGATGAGCTTCACCCGGCCTTCGAAAAAGAGACAGGCGCCAGCGTCAACGTCCAGCAGTCGGTCACCTCCAACATGCTTGCCATGTTGAAGACCCAGAAGGACAATCCCCCCGACCTCATGCAGTTCTCCGAAGCCGGCGTGTTCGTTGCGGCCGACGAGGGGCTTTTGCGCCAGTATAAGACCGCCAACATCCCGAACTTTGCCAAGCTGCGCCCCGCCTTCAACATGGCGGACGACTATTCGGCCGGGTGCGTGGATGCCATGCACACCATCTTCTACAACACCAACCGCGTGTCAGAAGGGCCCGATGCCTGGGCCGATCTGTGGCAGAGCGAGAACAACGGCCGCATCGCCATCCCGCCCGTTACCTGGAACAGTGGCGTGCGCATGGTCACCACCGCCGCGCAAATTGCCACCGGCAAGCCCCTTCAGGAGGCCCAGTACGACATCGACGCCGGCATCGCCAAGCTGGCGGAGTTGAAGGACAACGGCGTTGAGGTCTACACAGGCGCGCCCCAGGCCATCCAAATGGTGCAGAGCGGGCAGGTGCCGCTGGTGCCGTTCTACGGCGTCTTCATCAACCCGTTGATTGAAAAGGGCGCCCCCCTTGCCCCCGCGACGGACCTTGCCGAAGGCAAGCATGGCGAAATCGTCGGCCTCAACATGCCCACCAACGCCCCCAACGTTGAGCTGGCCGAGGTCTACGTGAACATGAGCCTTTCCACGGAGTTCCAGAAGAAGATCGACAGCGTCCTCCACGCCCTTGCCGGCAACAGCGAGGTGGACCCGTCCGAGCGCACGCTGGAGCTCGTCGGCCCGCCAGGCAACACCACCTATGCGGACTGGCGCTTCCTGTCGGAAAACCGTCCGATGATCACCGAGAAGTGGAACGAGGTCTTCGGCTAAGTCCCGATGGCGTCAGGGGTGTCCACCACCGCGGCAGGTCCGCAAGGCATGGATTGGGGGCGGCGCTATGGCCCGGCCCTTCTCCTTCTTGCGCCCCTCCTCGGCTTCTTGACGGTCTTCTACATCATCCCCTTCGCGGGGATGGTGGGGGAGAGCTTGACCTATTGGTCAGGCGACCCCGACCCAGGGACCACCCCGACCCTTTACCAGTACGCCAAGACCTTTGAGAGCAACCGTGCGCTGGGCGCCATCCTGCGCACGTTCGAGATTTCCGCCTACACCGTCGTCATCACGTTCCTGATCAGCTACCCCATTGCGCTCTGGCTCTTGTTCGCTGGGCGGCGCACGCGCGTGTTGGTGCTTCTCATCACCTTCGTGTCGCTGGGCTCGAGCCTCATTGTGCGCAACTACGGCTGGCTCGTTGTGCTGGCCGATGCGGGGCCTGTGAACATCGTCCTCCAGCGCCTCGGGCTGATCGAGTTTCCCTTACGGCTCACCTACACCAAAGGCGCCGTCATCACGGCGCTCGTCCACTACGCCATGCCGTTCATGATCCTTCCCATCTACGGCTCGCTCCTGCGCATCCCCCAGTCTTACTGGGATGCCTCCAAGTCGTTGGGGGGAGGGGACTTTCGCACCCTGTGGCGCATCATCCTGCCGCTCTCCATGCCAGGCGTCTTCGGCGGCACCATGCTCGTGTTCGCCATTTCCATGAGTGCGTTCGTCACGCCCCTCATGCTGGGCTCGCCCTCCACCGCCATGGTCTCCCAGGTGGCGGCCGAACAGCTCCTTGTGCAGCTCAATTTCGCCTGGGGCTCGGCCATCATCATGGCGCTGACGGTGATGACGCTTGTGGTGGTGTTCCTCTACGCCCTCCTCATCCGCAAGGTGTTCAGGGTCGATGTCTGAAGGCTCGCTCACACGCATCACCGTGACGCTGGTGGCCTGGCTTGCCATCGCCTTCATGGTGTTTCCCGTCATCTTGACGGCTGTGGTCTCGCTGAACGCCTCCTTCTTCATCGAGTTTCCGCCAAAAGCCCTGTCGCTCCAGTGGTATGAGAACATCGGCGCCATCCACAGGATCGGCGAGGCGACGCTTGTGTCCCTCACCGTTGCGGTGGCCTCAGCGGCCGTTGCCTGCCTCCTCGGCCTTGGTGCCGCGCTCGCCATCGCCCGCCACCCTTTGCCGGGCAAGCCTGTGGTGACGGCGTTTCTGTTGTCGCCCATCACCGTGCCCATGGTGGCGATCGGCATTGCTCTGGTGCAGTTCTTCATTGCCATCGGCGCCGCCTTCACCTGGTGGAGCCTTGTGGTGGGCCACATCGTGTTGGTGATCGCCTATCCCGTGCGCACACTCGTCGCAGCGCTCACCTTGTCGGACACCTCGCTGGAGGATGCGGCACGCTCCCTCGGCGCCTCGCGCTGGCGGGCCTTTCGCACTGTGACGCTGCCGCAGCTGAAGCCTGGCCTCGTCTCAGGCTTCCTGTTCGCCTTCCTGATCAGCTTCGACAACTACCCGATCAGCGTCTTCCTTGTGCGCGGCGACCTCACCACCATGCCCATCGAGGTGTTCAACTACATCTCCAACAACTTCGACCCGACGCCGGCGGCCTTCTCCACCGTCTACATTGTGGTCGTCAGCGTTTTGATTGCGCTCGCCGAATGGCGTTACCGCATCATGTCTTTGTCCATTCCACGATGATGAGGTCTGACCGTGGCGCGCCTTGAACTGGACCATGTGGATGTTTGGCTGGGTGGACAGCACATCCTGCGCGACCTGTCGCTGACGGTGGAGGAGGGGGAGTGTCTGGCCCTCCTCGGCCCCTCAGGCTGCGGCAAGACCACGACGTTGCGCACCGTTGCAGGCTTCGTGCGCCCCAACTCCGGCGAGGTGCGCATCGGCGGCCAGTCCATCGGCCGCACACCGCCCAACAAGCGCAATGTGGGCATCGTCTTCCAGGACTATGCCCTCTTCCCCCATATGACCGTCGGCCAGAACGTTGCCTACGGGCTTGAAATGCGCCGCACGCCTTCCGGCGACATTGCAGGTCGGGTCAGGGACGCCCTCGCCCTCGTCCGCCTTGAAGACTATGCCGACCGCTACCCGGCGCAACTGTCAGGCGGGCAGAAGCAGCGTGTGGCGCTGGCAAGGGCCACCGTCATCAGGCCCGACATCTTGCTGCTGGACGAGCCCCTTGGCGCCCTCGATCGCAAGCTGCGCGACACCATGCAGGTGGAACTGAAGCAGCTTCAAAGAAGCCTTGGGATCACCACCATCATCGTCACCCACGACCAGGAAGAAGCGCTCAGCCTGTCGGACAGGATCGCGGTGATGTTCGAGGGCCGCCTCACCGCCCTTGGCACCCCCGAAAACCTTTATGAAGGCCCGCCCTCGGTGAAGGTGATGGAGTTCCTTGGCGCCTCCAACACCCTGGAAGGAACGGTGGAGCGCGACGGGGAGACCACCGCCGTTGCCTGCGCGGACGGCATCCACCTTCCCGTCGCGTGGAGCGATGCGGCCGCAGGCGAGACAGTGCGCCTCGGCATCCGCCCCGAGCACATTGCGCTTGAAGCGGACGCTGGCGCCCACACCGTCCCCTGCACCATCGACGAGGTGGTCTATAAGGGCGCTGCGGTGGACGTGTTCGTGAACGGTCCCGCGTCCATGCGCTTCCACGTCAACACGGTGCCGGCGCGCCTGCACGATGCGAGCCTGTCCCGCGGGGACACGGTGCACCTGTCCCTGCCGGCGCGCCATCTCATCAAACTGTCAGAGCACGAGGGGGCCCACCCATGAGTGAGAATGCACAGGCGGTTCACGATGTGGGGGGCCGCGACGGCGGTGCCCTCAATCGGACCGAATCCCCCGAGACGCTGTTTCAAAAGCGCGTCGATGCCCTCTTGATGCTCATGGTCGGCCCCAAAGTGGGCGCCTTCAAGGTGGATGCTTTACGCCGCATGGTGGAGAGCAACTCGCCTGAGGACTACGCCAACCTTGGCTATTACGAGAAGTGGATCCGTGCCATCCGGGACCTTCTTCTGGAGCAGGAGATGATCACCGCGGACGAGCTGGACGCCAAGCTTGCCGACGTGCGCCGCCGCATGGAGGCCGGCCATGGGTGAACCCCGCTACCAGCCCGGCATGAAGGTGCGCGTCAACGTTCAGCCGCCGGAGGCCCACTGCCGCACGCCTTACTATCTGCGCGGCAAAACGGGGACGGTGACGGAGATTGCCGGCATCTACCCCAACCCCTCGAAGCTTGCCTTCCACAAGCCCGGCCTTCCCAAGATCCCCCTCTACAGGGTGCGCTTTGCCCAGACGGACATCTGGCAAGGGGCGGAGGCTGGCGGCGACACCGTCATGGCCGACCTTTACGAACACTGGCTGAGCCCTGAGGAGGGCGCCTGACATGGCCCACACTCACGACCACGACCACGACCACGACCACGATCACGCCCCCATCGAGGAGGCCGCAGGCCCGCCGACCGAGGACGAGATCCTTGAGGCAGCGCTGCGCGAACTTCTCATTGAGAAAGACATCATCAGCGCCGAGGACGTTCACAGGCAGATCGACGCCATGGACAGCCGCAGCCCCGCCCTCGGCGCCAAGGTGGTGGCCCGCGCCTGGCAGGACGAGGCCTTCAAGGCCCGCCTCATGGAAGACCCCTTGCCCACCATCCAGGACGCTCTCGGCGTGGACATGACAACGCCCCTCGAACTGGTGGTGTTGGAGAACACCGACGAGGTCCACAACCTCGTCGTGTGCACCTTGTGCTCGTGCTATCCGCGCATGCTCCTTGGCATTCCGCCGGCTTGGTACAAGTCCGTCGCCTACCGCTCCCGCGTGGTGCGCGAGCCCCGTGCCGTCCTTGCCGAGTTCGGCGTCACCCTGCCTGAGGCGACCGAGGTGAGGGTCAACGATTCCACTGCGGACCTTCGCTACCTCGTCCTGCCCAAGCGCCCCTTGGGGACCGAGGGCTGGAGCGAGGACGACCTTGCCGCCCTCGTCACCCGCGACGCCATGGTGGGCACCGCCATCCCCCGTGTATCAGGAAAGGAAAGCCATGCTTGACCGTGCCAATGGGCGAAAGACTCTGCGCGCGCGCCTTGACGCCCGCGACACCGTTCTCGCGCCAGGTGTGTTCGACCTGATCTCCGCCCGCATTGCCGATCAGGCAGGCTTTTCCGCCCTTTACATGACGGGCTATGGCATTGCCGCCTCCCACCTCGGCCTGCCGGACGCTGGCCTTGCCACCTATTCGGACATGGTGGACCGCGTGGAGCGGCTGGCCGAGCGCTGCATCACCCCCCTCATTGCCGATGGCGACACAGGCTATGGCGGCGCCCTCAATGTGCGCCACACCGTGCGCGGGTACGAGCGTGCGGGCGCTGCAGGCATCCAGCTGGAAGACCAGGTGTTTCCCAAAAAGTGCGGCCACACGCTCGGCCGTCAGGTGATCCCCCTTGAAGATGCCGTCACCAAGATCAAAGTCGCCGTCGACAGCCGGCTCGATGAGGACTTCCTCATCATCGCCCGCACCGATGCGCGCACCGCCCACGGCCTCGACGCCGCGTTGGAGCGCGCTGCCGCCTTCCGCGAGGCGGGCGCCGACGTCATCTTCGTGGAATCGCCTGAATCCAAAGACGAGATGGCGACCATCACCGAGCGCTTCGACTGCCCGCTCGTGGCCAACATGGTGGAGGGCGGACGCACGCCGGTCCTTCCCATCTCCGAGCTCAAGGCCCTTGGCTTTGCCCTTGCCATCTTCCCGGCAACGGCCTTCCTCGCCGCATCCAAAACCCTTTCCCACGTTTACGGCACCCTTGCCGAAAAAGGCTCCAGCGCGTCTTTGGAAAACCAGTTGGACGACTTCGACGCCTTCAGCCGGATGATCGGCTTTGAAGACGTGTGGGACTTCGACAAGCGCTACGGCACATGAGCATGGAAGGGCGGAGCGAGAACTATCGCGGCGTGTTCGACAAGCGCGTCGGCTTCGGCGCGCGCCCTCTGGTGTTGGTGGTAGACTTCATCAATGCCTACACCCAGGAGGGCTCGCCGTTCTACGCCGAAGGGGTGGTGCACGCCGTTGCCCAGTCGAAGGACCTCGTGGCCGCCGCCCGCGCGTCCGGCGTGCCCGTCGCCTACACAAAAGTCCTCTTTCACGAGAGCGGGATGGACGGTGGCCATTTCGTGCGCAAAGTCCCCGCGCTCAAAAAGCTGGTGGCTGGGGAGCCTTTGGCCGAGATCGTGCCCTCGCTCGCCCCACACCCCGGCGATCTGGTGCTTGTGAAGAACTACGCCAGCGCCTTCTTCGGCACCACCCTTGCCGCCACCATGACGGCGATGGGCGTCGACACGCTGATTCTGATCGGCTGTTCCACCAGCGGCTGCATTCGCGCCACCGCTGTGGACGGCATGCAGTACGGCTTCCGTGTGATTGTGCCCGAAAGCTGTGTGGGCGACAGGCACGACGACCCGCACACGGCCAACCTCTTCGACATCAACGCCAAGTATGGTGATGTGTGCCCGCGCGATGAGGTGATCGCCTACCTCAACGCCCGCCAACCCTCGTCGGCAGCCGCCTCATAGGCGCGCGGCCGGAGGGCGTCCGCCAAAGACGCCCTCGCCGCAGCTATACCGCAGATTGTGGGAGGAGCCTGCGCGGGCGCAGTGTGACGGTCGCGCCGGCCGGTGTGTGGATCAGCTGCAAGCGCGGCTGCGGGACCTTGTTTGTGGGTTTGCGGGAGGCTGCGTCCGCAAGCGTCCCCCGCTCGTGCAGGAAGCCGCCGATGACGGCAAGGACGCCCCCGAGGGCTGCCATGGTGGACGCCGCGCCCACGAAGATGCCGCCGGCAAAAGAGCCTGCGACGGCAAAAAAGATGACGAAAAAGCCAGCCAGCACTGCGTTTGAACCAAGGGCGAGCATGCCGAAGATCATGCACATGACCGCGCAGATGACCGACATCCATACCAAGGCGATTGCCGCATCCAGCTCCGCCGCCGTGGCATTCACATCCACGGGCGCGAAGGACAAGGTGATGAGCGTGGCCGCGACCGCCGCTATGCCCCCAACCACGCTCAGGATGGCTCCCAGTGCACGCATGGCATCATCCTTCAAATTGAAAGCATAGGTCACTAAACCATAAGATGATCCTGATGGGAACCCCAAGCTTTTGTTTGGTTGTGCCCCGGACCATTGCAACCATGACCTGTGCCGTTGTGGGCTTAACGCGTAAGGAAAGAAAGGGTTCCCTCGCCTTGGCGCCTTGTCGCTGTTTTCCTCGGCAACAAAAAAGCCCGCCTCACGCGTGCCAGCGGAGACGGGCATTTTTATGGTGACGGCACAATGTCGCACCATAACGCCGCCATGGACCATAGCGGCGCTGTGGATTTAGGCCGCTTCCGACGCGATCGAGGTCACAGGCTCAAACACCAGCCGCTCGGCCGTCGGGGTTGCGCGCACAGTGCTGCCGTCTTCGATGGTGCCTTGCAGGATGCGCTCTGCCAGCGGGTCCTGCACCTCTTTCTGGATGACGCGCTTCAAAGGACGCGCCCCATAAACGGGGTCGTAGCCCTTGTTGGCGAGCCACTGGCGAGCATCGTCCGACAGCTCCAGGGTGATGTTGCGGTCCGCCAGAAGGGTGTGGAGCCGCGCCAGCTGGATGTCGACGATGGCCGCCATCTGCGCCCGCTTCAGACGGGAGAAGAGGACGATCTCATCGAGCCTGTTCAAGAACTCGGGCCTGAAGGTGGCACGCACCATCTCCATGACCTGAGGGCGCACAGCCTCCACATCGTCGCCTTCGCCTTGGCCTGCCAGGAACTCCGCGCCCACGTTGGAGGTCATCACGATCATGGTGTTGCGGAAGTCCACCGTGCGGCCCTGACCGTCGGTGAGGCGTCCATCGTCGAGCACCTGTAGGAGGACGTTGAACACATCAGGGTGCGCCTTTTCGATCTCGTCGAACAGGATCACCTGATAAGGCCTGCGCCGCACCGCTTCGGTGAGGGCACCCCCTTCCTCATAGCCCACGTACCCCGGAGGTGCGCCGATCAGACGGGAGACGGCATGCTTTTCCATGTACTCGGACATGTCGATGCGCACCATCGCCTGATCATCGTCGAACAGGAATGCGGCAAGCGCCTTGGTGAGTTCGGTCTTGCCCACACCCGTCGGGCCCAAGAACATGAACGAGCCGATGGGCCTGTTGGGGTCCTGAAGGCCTGCACGGGCACGCCTCACCGCCGAGGACACGGCGTGAACCGCTTCGGCCTGGCCGATGACGCGCTTCTCCAGTGCCTCCTCCATGCGAAGGAGCTTTTCGCGCTCGCCTTCCATCATCTTGTCCACGGGAATGCCCGTCCAGCGGGACACCACCTGGGCGATGTGGTTGGACGTGACGGCCTCCTCCACCATGTCGCCGCCGTCCTCGGTGGCCTCAACGTCCTTGATCTGACGCTCAAGCTCCGGGATGACGCCGTAGGCAAGCTCGCCGGCACGGCCGAGGTCGCCCTCGCGCTGGGCGTTGGCAAGTTCGATCCTGGCCTGGTCGAGGCGTGTCTTCACGTCCTGTGCTGAGGACAGTTTGTCCTTTTCAGCGCGCCAACGGCGGGTGAGGGCGTCCGACTTTTCCTCAAGGCCCGTCAATTCGCGCTCGAGCTTTTCCAGGCGATCCTTTGAGGCGTTGTCGTCCTCCTTGCGAAGGGCCTCACGCTCGATCTTC
>JBCDCF010000086.1:0-9822 GCA_039182345.1 Pseudomonadota bacterium | reverse complement strand
CTGTTCCTCCTGGTGACGATGCTGAACACCTTCGGCCTTGGAGCTGGTGTGAGGCTTGTGTTGGCGGGGCTCATCATCATCGCCGTCATCGTGGTGGCTGGCGGCAACAAGAACGCCTCCCGCTGACGCCGACGCCGCTTGGTCAGGCACAGCCTGGGCACGCCCGGTCTGAGCGCGTTCACGATCCCAGGCACAGGAAAGGTCCATCAGGCAGACACAGGCGGTCATCTGATGGAGTAGACCGTGCCCGATTCCAATCATCCTGCCTCAGGAGCGACCTCGCCCGCCGAGGATGGCGCCAAAGCGTCAGGCCTGCTCGCCAACATCAAGACCAAGACAAAGGTCATCTCCAGCGTCGTCCCGCCTTTGATCCTCTTGATCGCGGTGGGCGGGGTCGCCCTCTACAACATCAGCCAGATCGTCTATCGAAGCACCCTGGTGGATGCCACCCACGAGACCAAGTCCCTCGCCGCCTCCATCGCCAGCTCAGCCGTCAACATGGAAAGCGGGCTAAGGGGCTATCTACTCGCTGGCCGGGATGACTTTCTTCAGCCTTATCGCGAAGAGGAAGACCGCACGTTCGAGCGTTTGGACGCATTGGCAAAAGCGGTGCAAGACGAGCCGGAGCAGTTGGCACGGGTGCAGGAGACCCGCAGCCTGCTTTCTGACTGGAAGACCAACGTTGCGGAGAGGAAAATCGCGCTCAGAGCCGAGATCGGCGATTCTGAGACCATGAATGACATGGCGCGGCGTGTGGCCGCTGCCCCCGGCCGCGCCTACTTCGACCGCGTCCGCGAACTGGTCGCAACCTTCATCGGGCGCGAAGATGCTCTCCTGGACGAGCGGCGGGAGACGTTCAACCGCAGTCTGGACAGCGGCACCGTCTCGAGCGAGCAGGTGAAAGAGGCCAACCGCCAGGTGGTCTTCGTCTACGACAACAAGCAACTGGCCAAAGACCTGTTGGCCGCCGCCATCGACATGCAGACAGGCATGCGCGGCTACCTCTTGTCCGGCAGGGACGAGTTCTTGACGCCTTACCGGGACGGTGACGCACGCCTTGAGGGTTTGGTCCAGACCCTGAAAGAGCGGGTGAGCGCCAACGCCGACCAAGTCTCCATCCTGGAAGAGATGGATCAGACCATGGACACCTGGCAGCAGGAGGTGGCGACCCCCCTCATCGCTCTGCGCAGTGAAATTGGCGATGCGGAAACCATGGACGACATGGCCCGTCTTGTGGCCCAAGCCACAGGCGAACAAGCGTTCAACAGGGTGCGTACGCTCCTCAACGCCTTCCAGGCCGAAGAGAGCAAAGTGCTCGACGCCAGGATGGCCGACAATCAGGAGCAGGTGGACGCCACCTTCGTCATCGTCATTGCAACGCTGATCGTTGCCATCATCGTCGCCCTCGCCCTTGCCTATCTGACAGGCAACAGCATCGTGCGGCCCATCCAAAAAACGGTGGCCGCCATGCGCCGTCTTGCCGAGGGAGACACCACGGTGGACGTTCCCGGCCTCACCCGGGGCGACGAGGTGGGAGAGATTGCCCGCGCCACACAGGTCTTCAAGGAAAACGCCATCGAAGCGAACCGTCTGCGCGAGGAAAACGCGGCCAAAGAGGAGGAGCTTGCCAAGGAGAAGCGGGAGGCAATGCGCGCCCTTGCCAAATCCTTCGAGGCCAGCGTCGGCGGCATCATCACCGCCGTTGCCACCTCCTCAGAGGAGTTGCGGGAGACGGCGCAGACCATGGCCTCCACGGCCGAGCAGACCAGCGGCCAGGCCGCGTCCGTCGCAACGGCCTCCGAGCAGACCTCCGCCAATGTGCAGACCGTCGCCTCGGCGGCTGAGGAGTTGACAAGTTCCATCTCCGAGATCAGCCACCAGGTGGCCCAGTCCAGCGCAAGCTCTCAGAAGGCATCTGAGGATGCTGAAGCCACCAACGATGCGGTGAAAAGCCTTGCGGTGGATGCCCAGAAGATCGGCGATATCGTCGACCTCATCAGCGACATTGCCGAGCAGACGAACCTTCTGGCCCTCAACGCCACCATCGAGGCCGCGCGCGCCGGTGAGGCCGGCAAAGGCTTTGCTGTGGTGGCCGCTGAGGTGAAATCCCTTGCCAACCAGACTGCCAAAGCCACCGAGGAGATTGCTGGTCAGGTGAAGACCATGCAAAAGGCCACCGCCAACACCGTGTCCGCCATCGAACGCATCACGGAGGCGATCCGCGAAAACAGCGCCACCGCCGCCAGCATTGCCTCAGGTGTGGAGGAGCAGAACGCCTCCACCCAGGAAATCTCCCGCAATGTTCAAGATGCCGCCTCTGGCACGCAGGACGTCACCTCCACCATCGGCGAGGTGCGCTCGGCCGCCGACGCTACGGGCGCTGCCGCCTCCGAGGTGCTTGCGCGGGCGGAGGACATGCTTGAAAAGTCTGAAACCTTACGCGGCGAAGTGGACGGCTTCCTCGACCGGCTTGAGGCCGCATGACCGGCCACCTTATGCGGCCAGCCGGTCCCCCGAGGTGCGGTCGAAGAGGTGGATCGCATCGGGCCGCGGTACCAGGGAGACGGCCTCACCGCGGCTCAAGGACACGCGGTCAGCCGTCAACACGCTGATTTGCTGCGTGCCCACGTGCACGATCACCTCCGTAACGGCACCGCGGGGCTCCACAAGGTCCACCTTGGCAGGCACCCCTTCCGCGCCGAAGTCAATGTGTTCGGGGCGAACGCCGTAGGTGATGGCTGCGCCCGCTCCGCCGCCGGGGGCCCCTGTGGTCGGCCAGCGCGTGCCGTCGGCGGTCACCATTTCCGCCGCCCCCTCCCCATCCAGTGTGCCGTCCAGAAAGTTCATGGCGGGGGAGCCGATGAAGCCTGCCACGAAGGTGTTGGCAGGGTTGTCATAAAGGTCCAGGGGCCGGCCGATTTGCTCCACCCGTCCATCCTTCAGCACCACAATGCGGTCGGCCATGGTCATGGCCTCGTCCTGGTCGTGGGTAACGTAGATGGAGGTGGTTTTTAGCTCTTGATGAAGCTCTTTGATTTCCGTGCGCATTTGGGCGCGCAGCTTGGCATCAAGGTTGGACAAAGGCTCGTCGAACAAGAACACTCTCGGGTCGCGGACAATCGCCCGCCCCATGGCAACGCGCTGGCGCTGCCCGCCTGACAGTTGCCGCGGATAGCGGTCCAGATAGTCCGAAAGGCCGAGGATGTTGGCGGCCCGCTCCACCTGCTCGCCAATCTTGTCCTTCGCCGTCCCTCTGAGGCGCAGGCTAAAAGCCATGTTCTGCCGGACGGTCTTGTGCGGATAGAGGGCGTAGTTCTGGAAGACCATGGCCACATCACGGTCCTTCGGGGCCATGTCGTTGACCTTGTCGCCGCCGATCAGAATCTCGCCGCCGGTGATGGCCTCAAGCCCTGCCACCATGCGCAACAGCGTTGACTTGCCGCAGCCAGACGGACCGACGAGGACCACGAATTCTTCGTCCGCAACGTCGAGATCGACCCCATGCACCACTTTGGTCTTGTCGTAGACTTTCTCCACTTGGCGCATCGTCACAGACGCCATGGGCCGCCCTCCTGTCCTTGGTCTGCCGTGCAGGGCGCCTTCTGATGGGCCTGGCACAGCGTTCCCCTCCCCGACCGACCGTTTCCGGCCCGCCGCAGGCGTGAGTGTGCGCATCAGGCGCGCCGTTGGCAAACCCTTCCGTTGCAAGGACCGTTTGCCCGCCTCGACCCGGCGCTCGCTTGACAGTCGCTGCCGCGGCCACCTAGCGTTTCAATCACGGATCGACGGAGAATGATCGACCGACATCAACGCCGCGTTGGGGCCTTGCTGATCGCACGGTCGCCGCAACGCCATATGGGAGGTGATCTATGCGCTTTGCACGGGCCAGCGTCGGGCTGGCATCGGCTCTCTGCCTTTTTGCAGGCACGGCCGTGGCTGAGGATTCAGAGCACGTAACCTGGAACGACGACGGCACGGTCACGCTCAAGACCCCGGCCGAGTATGAGGGCGAGTTCACCGTCCCGCAGGAAATGTTGGGCGGTCTGTTCGGCCCCGGCGAAAAACCCTTCGAAGGCGAGGAGGTCACCATCCTCACCCTCGATTCAGGCCCCAAAGGTGGCATCTCCGGCCCCCTTTATGCCTTCCGCCCCATGTTCGAGGAGTTGACGGGCGCCAAGCTCAACATCGCCCTCACCCCCATCTCAGAGCTCTACACCAAGACGTTCCTGGACCTCAGGAACGGCACGGGCGAGTATGACGGTATCATGGTCGGCGCCTTCTTCTACGGCGACCTGATCGACGGCAACTACATCCTGCCGGTGGACGATTGGCGCGAGTCAGGCGACTTCCCCCAATGGTCCTACGACCCGATGCCGGACAGCTTGAAGGCCATCCACACCTGGGACGGTGAAGGCTACGGCGTCCTCAACGATGCGGACGGCCAGGTCCTCTACTATCGCCGCGACCTGTTGAACGACCCCGAACACCAGGCCGCCTTCAAAGCCCAGTTCGACTATGACTATTCCGTCCCGCCCGCCAGCCTTCAGGAATTGAAGGACGTTGCCGAGTACTTCAACGGCAAACCGCTGGGCGAAGACGGTGCCCCCATCTCGGGCGTCGTCCTGCACCTCAAAGTGCGCGAGCAGGGCCTTTACCACTTCATGACGCTCGCCACCTCCTTCGCCATGACACCGGGCGACCTGTCGGAGTGCCGGGGCGTTTATTGGTTCAACCCCACCGACATGACGCCGCTGATCGACAGCCCCGGCCATGTGGCCGCGCTCGATTATCTGCAGGAGCTTGCCCAGTACGGGCCCGACGCGCAGATTTCCTGGTCGCTGGGCGAGGCGTGGGACTACTTCCTGCGCGGCAATGCGGTCTTCAACTTCTCCTATGGCGACGTGGCACCGCTTGCCCAGGACACCGATCGCTCCAAGATCCGCGGCAAGATCGGCTCGGCCGTCCTGCCCGCCTCCAAAACCTATTGGGACATGTGCGAGGAAGAGTTCGTCACCACCGACGAGCCGCGCACGGTGGGCAATGTGACCGGCGGCTCCTGGCACGGCGTGGTCTCGTCCTTGGGCGATGCGCCTGAGGCCGCCTACTCGCTCCTGTCGCTGATGGCCATGAAGCCTGTGTCCAAATGGCTCGCCACTTACGGCTGGAACGGCGTCGACCCCGGCTACGACTACCAGTTCCTTGAGCCCGTCGGTGAAGCCAAGATCGAGGACTACACCGCCGCCGGCTGGGACGCCGACGACGTCAAACTTTACCTCGACGCCTACCACAAGAACTTCAACGCGGACGTGATGCTCCCCTATCTGCGGATCACGGGCACCCAGGAGTATTACGACATCCTGGACAGCAACCTGTCTGCGGCCATGTCAGGCGCGAAGTCGTCCGAAGAGGCGCTGAAGGATACCGCCGAAGCCTGGGAGGGTGTGACCGACCGTCTGGGTCGCGACCGTCAGCTCGGCGCTTACCAGTCGGCCATCGGCTGGTCCAACTGACCATCGGATCGGCGCCGGGACCCGACGCGGCCCCGGTGCCACACCACCATCGGAGCGGAGCCACGTCGACCGCCATGAGCATAGCCTGAGATGCGCTGGACCCACCGGATCCGCTCCGCGTTTTTGCTGCCGGCCGTGATCTGGGTGATGGTGTTCACCATCTTTCCGCTCGGCTACTCCCTCTACGCCGCCTTCCACAAAATCGAGAGCAAGACTGAGGTGGAGCGCATCCAGGTGCCCCGCCTCAACGCCGACGGCACGCCCTCCTTGAGGGCCGACGGCACGCCGCGCATGCGCACCGAAGTGCAGCGCAACTCCGTCACCACCTGGACCTATGTGGGCTTTGAGAACTTTTCGCGCATCTTCCGCGACAAACAGGTGGGCGAGGCCGTCCGCGTCACGCTGATCTTCGTGGTCTCGGCGGTGAGTGTGGAGGTGGTCCTCGGCCTTGCCCTTGCCTTCCTCTTCCACCAGAAGGTGCCGGCCCGATCGTTCTTGCGAACGGTGATGATCTTGCCCATTTTCGCCACCCCTGTGGCGGCGGGGTATTTGTTCTTCACCATCTTCTACGAGGAGGGCGGCCCTCTTGGGTGGACGGGCATTCCCTTCCTCAGCGACCCTGGATGGGCGCTTGCCAGCATCATCATCGTCGACATCTGGCAATGGACGCCGTTCTGCTTTCTTGTCTTCCTCGCCGCCCTTCAAAGCGTGCCTGAAGACCAGGTGGAGGCGGCGTATCTGGACACCAACTCCGCCTGGACCATCTGGCGCGAGGTGATCCTCCCGGCGCTGATGCCCGTCATCGTCATCGTCACGCTGTTGCGGCTCGTGGAGGCCTTCAAGGTGTTCGATGTGGTCGCCTCGCTCACCGTGGGAGGGCCTGGCAACGCCACACAATCGGTCAGTTACCTTGCCTTCCGCACGGGCCTGCGCTTCTTCGACGTGGGCTATGCGTCGGTGATGGCGTACATGCTGCTCGCCTTCGTGATGGTCATCGTGACGATCTTCTTCAAGCGTGTGAGGCAGGTCTATGCGTGACGACACCGCCCGCGCCAAGCCCGTCGCCCCAGGACGCGCCAGCAATCCCATGACGCGCGCCATCGTGGCGGTCTTGGCGATCCTTGCCGCCATCGTGTTTTTCTTCCCGCTTTACTGGGCAATCTCCACCTCGCTCAGAAGCCCTGCCGACACGTTCACGGTGACGGGCGTCGGCATCCCGTTCCTGCAGTTCCAGCCGACGCTGGAAAACTTCATCACCGAGTTGTCGACGCCAGAAGGTCTGCGCGCTCTTTGGACAAGCATTGTTGTGTCCTCGGTGGCAACGGTGCTCGCCTTGGCGCTCGGCGTTCCTGCCGCCTATGCCCTGGCGCGGTTCCGCTTCTTCTCCAACTCAGACATCACGATCTGGTTCTTGTCCCAGAGGGCGCTGCCGCCTGTGGCGACACTCCTGCCGTTTTATCTGATCTTTCGAGAGTTCGGGCTCCTCGACACAAAGACGGCGCTCATCCTCGTCAACGCCACTTTCATTTTGCCGTTTGTGGTGGTGATCGTGCGGCAAACCTTCCTGGACCTGCCGCGGGAGTTGGAGGAGGCGGCGCTGGTGGATGGGGCCGGCCACTTCAAGGCGTTCTGGCTGGTGGCGCTCCCTCTTGCCATGCCTGCCATTGCCGCAACGGGGCTCATCATCTTCTCCTTTGCGTGGAACGAGTTCTTGTTTGCCATCTCCTTCGGCATCACAGAAACCAAGACGATGCCGGCCCATATGGCCGGCGCTGTGGACACGCGCGGGGTCCAGTTCTGGTTTATGGCGACCCGCGCATTGATTGCGATGGTGCCGCCCGTGATCCTCGCCCTTTTCGCCCAGCGCTACATCGTCCAAGGGCTGACCCTCGGCGCGGTGAAGGGGTAGCGCCCTCCACCGTTGCGACAGTTGCGCGCCCCGCATTCGGCAACTTTTGGGCGAGAAACAATAAAGCGACATGAATTGTTCGTGGGTGGGGCATCCTTGGGGTGGCTTTTGTTCGCGCGTGAAGCATGTCTGTCACCATGCGTGCGGTCCCGCCTTGATTTGGCCGACCGCGAGAACACGGAGCGAGGAGGATTGTCCCCATGTTGGATCGCGCTGCTGCCGCCTTTTTGGCATTTGCACTGGTCACGCCTGCGCTGGCGCAAGATGATCGGTCAGACTGGCCTGAGTCATTCTCTGTAGGAACCGCAAGCCAAGGCGGCACCTACTTCGTTTACGGTTCGGGCTGGACCAACATGGTGTCTGAGCTTCTGGGTCTGCCCGGCAATGCGGAAGTCACCGGCGGCCCCGTCCAGAATGCGAGCCTTGTGCAGACGGGCGACCTCGACATGGCCCAGCTCACCCTCGGCCCTGCCGCTGAAGCCATTGCCGGCGAAAGCGCCCTCGCCCCGGGGCTGAAGCACGACAAGCTGCGCGCCATCTTCCCCATGTACCAGACCGCCTTCCACGTTCTGGTGCCTGCCGATTCCGGCTGGAAAGTGGTGAGCGACATTCCCGATGGCACCACCGTTGGTGTCGGCCCCCAAGGCGGCACGCCCGGCACCTACTGGCCGCGCATGTTTGAAACTCTTGGCATGGACGTGCGCATTCAGCACGGCGGTGCGGCCGACCTTGCCTCCCAGATGCAGGACGGTCTGATTGATGCCTACGCCTGGGCTGCCGGCATGCCCTTCCCCAACTATAGCCAGGTGGAAGCCCAGATGGACGTGGACTTTCTTGGCTTCACACCTGAAAATGTTGAGAAGATTGTCGCCGAGCACCCCGTCAGCGCATTCGAGATTCCGGCCGGCACCTACCCCAGCATGGAGGAAGCTGACAACTCGGTGGTGATGTGGAATGTGGCCGTTGCGAGCTCCGACCTGCCGGAGAGCTTCGTCTACGCCGTCGTCGACGCGGTGATGACCAATCACGACCGTATGATGGGAATCCACAAGTCCGCCGCGGAAACGCTGCCTGAAAACGTCATCAAGAACGCTGTCGTGCCGTGGCATCCCGGTGCTGTCCGTTGGTTTGAGGAAAACGGCTACGAGATCCCGGACGACATGAAGGGCTAAGCACGTCTCGGCTGACATTGGTCAACCGAACGCAGTATTGCTGGTCTCTTGGGATCTGGAGCGACGTCTGATCCGATGGCCGTGACGGCCATCGGATCAACCCTCTGGGCAACTGAGACGATCTAAGGCCAGAGGGGACGACCGGTGGCAGACACGAAAGCACCCGAACCAGGGATCCCGGTGGGTGGGGACGCTGGTCCGCCCTCCCGTGCACTGGGCGCCCTGCCACCGCAGCAGCTGCTGCGCGGCCCGCTCGGGCTGTTGCTGGCAGCCGCATGCGGGCTGTTTGCCGCCTGGCACCTTTATGTTCTGAACATTGCCCCGATGGAAACCTGGGCCTTCCGCATCAGCCATGTGGCGGGGGCGTTGGCGCTGGGGTTCGTCTTATCAGGGCCGTCCATGGCCCCCGAAGATGCGCGGTTCGAGGGCTGGCCCACACGCCTTTTGGGCCTTTTGGGCCTTGCGCTGATTGCCGCTGCCGGCGGGTTGTTGGTCTACGCGGCCATTCTCCTGCGTGGCGGCATGTCGGCGGCGGACCTTCCCGGCTGGATCTTGTCCTACTTCGGCCCCCTCCTTGCGGCGGGGACGTTGGTGGCGATGGTCTCGTCCTGGATCGCCCCCATCCACCAACAGATGATCCGCACGTCCGATTGGGCGCTGGCGCTCGCCTCCATCATCGTGGCGGCCTTCTTCCTCATTGCGCTCGACACCCTCGGCCTGCGCCTCAGGGCAGGAACGCCATTTGCCGACCCCAGCAACAGCTGGGCCGCCCTTGTGGGTGTGGCGCTCATCATGGAGTTGACGCGCCGCCTTGCCGGTCCGCCCCTTGTAATCATCGCGGCCGTCTTCGTCGCCTACGCCTTCCTTGGCCCTTACCTGCCGGGCTTTTTGAGCCATGCCGGTTACACCTGGGGCCGCTTCTTCTCCTACATCTACACCGACAACGGCATCCTCGGGCCGACGACGGCCGTCTCGTCCACCTACCTGATGCTGTTCATCACCTTTGCCGCCTTCCTCCAGGTGACGAAGGTGGGCGAATACTTCGTGGACTTCTCATTCGCCTTGGTCGGGCGGGCGCGCGGCGGACCGGCCAAGGTGGCCGTCTTCGCCTCAGGCCTGATGGGGACCATCAACGGCACCTCCGCCGGCAACGTCGTCGCCACAGGGTCCATCACCATCCCCTTGATGAAGAAAGTGGGCTACAAGCCCCAAACAGCCGCCGCCATTGAGG
>JBCDCF010000085.1:0-9859 GCA_039182345.1 Pseudomonadota bacterium | reverse complement strand
CGCCGCGATAGGCGTCTGCGCCCCCCTCCCAGGCCTCCATCTTCTTGAAGTAGGGGAGGGTGTGGGCGTCGCTCCAGTCAGGCAACCCGCTCTCGGCCCAACGGTCGAAATCCTTTGGGTTTCCGCGCACATAGGCCATGGCATTGGTGGAGGAGGAGCCGCCCACCACCTTGCCGCGCGCGCACTCGATGGCGCGGCCGTTCATGGCCTCTTCGGCCTCGCAAAAATACATCCAGTCGTGCTTGCGCTGCTGCAGGATGCGCACCCAACCGATGGGAATGTGGATCCAGGGGTCGCGGTCCCAGCCACCGGCCTCCAGCACAAGGACGGAGACCGTGGGGTCCTCCGACAGGCGGTTTGCGAGGGTGCAGCCGGCCGATCCTGCGCCCACAATCACATAGTCGGCCTGATGGACGCTTTGCTCGTCAGCCATGGGCTCCTCCAGGATGCTTGGCCGCTTTACCCGACCATTACCCAACCAAACTTGTCAACCACACGAGAGTTTGCCATGGTAACGGTCGCACGGCGTGTCCCGTTGCGGGACGGGCCGAGGAGAAGGTTTCATGGCCGACACCACGGTGGACCGGGATCGGTCCGCGCCCATGATGGACGACGGCGACGGCACACCGCCACCCCTTGGCGATGGGGCGAGCGTGACGGCGCTTGCCGACCGGCTCGGCCAGATCCTGCAACAGCGCGGCGCACTGCCGGCCGAAAGGGCCCTTGCGGCCGAACTTGACGTCAAGCGCCACAAGTTGCGCCGCGCCCTTGCGATCCTGCGCGAGCGTGGCGAGTTGGCGCCTGCCCGCAGCGGCCGGCCTGCGAGCGAAGGCACCGCATCGGCTGAAAACATTGTGCGTGCGGCCAACCCCATCGAGGTGATCGAGCTGCGCATGATGCTTGAGCCAGGCTTTGCCCGCCAGGCCGCCTTCCGCGCCTCCCCTCGCGAAATTGCTGAAATCAGGCGATGGGCCACCACCGCACAAGGAGACGACCGCGGCGCTGTGGACCTTGCCTTCCACCAGGCCGTTGCCGCTGCCTCCCGCAACCGCCTCGGCGCTGAGCTTTATGCCATGCTGCGCCGCGTGGGGCGGGACGGTCGCATCACCCCCGGCGCGCCGAAATCATGCGTGCCGCGGCTGCCTGAGCGCGACAAGGAGCATCAGGCCATCGCCGAGGCCATTGCCGCGCGCGACCCTGAAGCGGCTGCGGCGGCCATGCGCGATCATCTGGCCAAGGTGCACCAGATGATCATGGCCCGCATGTCCCCCTTCCAACCTGTGTGAGCGTGGGCCACCACGACGTTGCCATTGTCGGGGCAGGCGCTGCTGGTGCCGTCCTTGCCGCGCGCTTGTCGGAGGACAGGGACACCTCTGTGGTGTTGATCGAGGCCGGCGGCGCGGTCGACGATGACGACTGCCGCGACCCGTCCCAATGGCCGTTTTTGGCCCACAAACCCTATGACTATGCCTACCGCACCGTGCCCCAGGCGGGCACGGCCGGTCGCAGCCACCTGTGGTCGCGCGGCCGCGGTGTGGGCGGGTCGACGCTGCTCCACGCCATGGCCCATGTGCGCGGCCATGACGATGACTTTGACGGGTGGACCAAGGACGCAGGTCCCGACTGGTCGGCCAACGCCCTTGCCCCCGGCTTTGCCCGGGTGGAGGCCGCCTACGCTGCCGTGCGCACCCGCCGGGGCGGACCGCCCCTCGACAGCGCCGGCACCATGCTGCCCGACGCCGATGCCGCCCACCCCTTGGCGCGGGACTTTGTGCAGGCAGGCCGCGCCCTCGGCCTCCCCGCCCTACCAACCCACAATGGCGCATCTCTCATCGGCGCCACCCTCAACACGCTTCTGATTGGCGGCGGTGCGCGCATCACCATTGCCGACGCGTATCTTGGGGATGCCCTCCTAAGGCCAAACCTCACCCTCCTGACCGGCGCGGTGGCCGAAACGCTGATGGTGGAGCAGGACGACGCCGGCAGAGCCATCATCAAAGGCATCGTCCTTACCGGCAGCGCGCCTGCCGTCACGGCGGATACCGTCATCCTTGCAGCAGGCGCCATCGACACGCCTCTCTTGTTGATGCGCTCAGGCATCGGTCGGCCTGAGACACTGTCTGCGGCAGGGATTACGCCGCGTCACACCCTTGGCGGTGTGGGCGAAAACTTGCAGGACCACTTGTTTGGTGCAGGCAACGTCTACCGCACCCGCGCCCTCCTTGCCCCGTCCCGCCAGCAGCACTCTGAATCGCTGATGTATGCCAAGGCTGGCGACACGCCTTCTGGTCGCGGCCTGCCGGACGTCGTGGTCGCCTGCGTCCTGTTGCCGGCGATCGCTGAGGGTCTGCCGGGCCCTGGCGCCGATGCCTTCACCCTCCTTTACGGCATCACCCATCCTAAGAGCCGCGGCACCCTGCGACCCACAGGACCAGGATTGGGCGATCCACCCGCCATCGACCCCCAGTACCTGACCCACCCCGACGACAGGGCCACCATGACGGCGGCGCTGACCTTTGCCCGTCGTCTTGCCCGCACCAAGCCGCTGTTTGACTGGGTGGCGGAGGAGCATCTGCCAGGCGAGAGCGTCACCGACGCGGCGGCGCTGGATGACTTCAACGCCCGCGCCCTCATCACCCACCACCACCCTGCAGGCACCTGCGCCATCGGCACGGCCGACCACTCTCCCCTCACGCCAGACCTTGCCGTGCGGGGCACCCAAGGGCTTTATGTGTGCGATGCCTCGGCAATCCCCACACTGCCGTCAGGCCCCATCAACGCTGCCGTCTCCGCCATGGCCGAAGTTTTCGCCGAACGCCTCAAGCGCCGCCTCTGAGCACTGCGTCCAGGTCGCCGGCAAGGCCGCCGCACGCAAACGCATCAACCACCAGGAGATGCAGCGGGAGGCTCCCACCCTCCCCGATTGCGCAAGGCGACCGGTTTTGCCATCAAGGCGCCTTGCGAGGACTATCCCATGAGCCCACACACACTGCCCGAGGGCGTACGCGTCTACGCCATCGGCGACGTCCATGGCGAGCTGGCGCTTTTGGACAAACTCCTCGCACGCATCGATGACGATCTTGCCCGCAACCCCCATCCGAACCCCATAGAGATTCACTTGGGCGACATGGTGGATCGCGGCGGCGATTCGGCCGGCGTGCTTGACCGCCTGATCGCCACCTCGCCGCGGCAAAGGATTGTGCTGAAGGGCAACCACGAAGCCATGTTTCAAAACGCCCTCAAGGGGCGCGGCGGTGGTGAGTGGCTGGCCAATGGCGGCGACCTTACGATGGCGGCCTATGGCGTCGCCCCGCGCATGGCCTCCTTGGGGCGCGAGGGGTTGAGCGCGGCCCTCACTGGTGCCGTGCCAGAGGCGCACAGGACGTTCCTTGCAGCCCTTCCCCTCACCCACAGGCTTGGGGACGTGTTGTTCGTTCACGCAGGGATTCGCCCTGGGGTGCCCCTTGAGTATCAAGACCAGCACGACCTGATGTGGATCCGCGATCCTTTCATGAATCACGAGGGGTCCCTCCCCGTGCGCGTGGTCCACGGTCACACCCCCGTTCATGCCGCCGAAGCCACCCCCCACCGCGTTTCCGTGGACACGGGCGCCTACGTCACGGGCCTTTTGACCTGTGCGGTGATGGAAGGCACATCCGTCCGCTTCCTCGACACCGGCAGGTAAAGGCCCTTGAGGTCGCCCTCGGTTGACGGCTGACCTATCACTCAACTATAACGAGAAACACCGGCGGCGATTTCTGTAAGGTTGATCATGGCGCGCGCACACCCACCCTTGAGGCAAAGGGCGATCTTGCGCCGTGCGCCCGCCTGTGCCGCTGCCACGGCCCTTGCCTCATTGTGGTGCGCCAAGGGGTGAAGCGCGCTGCACCGTCCGTTCTGAGGCTGGCGGTGGACAGCCCTATGGACAGGCTCGTGCCTGAGGATGAGCCGTCGGGGCTTGACCTGAGGGCAATGCTGGCGTTCGCGCTCAAAGCGCGGTGGTTCATCCTTGCGGGGATTGTCGTGGGCATCGCCTTTACGGCGGTGCGCTTTGCAATGGCACCGCCCCAGTTCACGGCGAGCGCAACGGTGCTGTTCTCCCCGCAGCCGCCTCCCATCTCAAGCGCACAGTCCCGGCGGGAGGGGATCACCGCCGACAGCCTCGGCACACAGGTGCAGATCCTCTCCTCCACCAGCCTGATGACCCGTGTTGTGACCGGCCTGTCGGTTGATGATCGGGCTGCCCTTGGGATTTCGGGCGAAGCCTCGCCCGGCCCGCTCACCCGCGCCCTCACCTGGTTTGACTGGACGGGTTTGCTGCCGTGGGCCCTTTTCGACACGCCGCGCCCTGATGCCGGCGGCAAGACCGACCGGGCCCACGGCGCCGATCAGGAGAGGCTGGCCAGGCTTGCGCTGTCAGATCGGTTGCGGTTTTGGCCGATCCCCGACTCGCGGGTGATCCGCATTTCCTTCAGCGCACAGAGCGCCAGCCATGCCGCCAATGTGGTCAACGCGGTCGCCGAAGAATACATCACCGCCCAGCTCGACGCGAAGCTTTCGGCCACAAGGGGCGCTGCCCGCTGGCTGACCGAACGGGTGGAAGAGTTGCGCATGGAGGTGGAGGCGGCAGAGGCGGCCGTCGCCACCTACTCCCACGGCCTGTCGCGGGACGCCGGCCACTCAGCAACGGACCTTGAAGGCAAGCTGGAGGCCTTGAACGTCAGCCTTGCCAAGGCAACGGCGGAGCGCGCCTCCCTCACGGTGCGCCACCAAACGGCCCAAGCGCAGCTTGCCAAAAACAGCCCTCTCCCCACCCTGTCGGACTTTGCAACGTCCGACGTGATCAGCCGCTACCGGCAGGAGGCAGCCGAGGTCGCCGGTGAGCGCGCGCGCCTTTCTGGCCTCGTCCAGCCAGGGCACGCGCGCCTTGCAGCGCTGGATGCGCGGCTCGACCATCTCAACGCCAACATCCGCAACGAAGCCAAACGCCTTCTCGGCACCCTTCTGAACGAGGTGGAGATCGCACGGCTGAAAGAAGCCCACATCGAGCATTCCATCACGACGCTGCGCACCGAGTTGCAGACCAAGGATGAAGGCACCCTCGTCCTTCGCCAGTTGATGCGCGAGGCGGAGGCAAGCCGCCTCATCTACGAGACCTTTCTGGCCCGCCTGAAGGAGACCGCACAGCGCCTGACCTTGAGCGAGGCGGACGCCGTCATCTTGTCGCGGGCCGACCGACCCATGCGGTCCAACGCCCGCCACGCCAAGGCGGCCTACACGGTGTTTGCAGCCTTGGGTGCCCTCCTCGGTCTGGGCGTCGCAGTGGCGCGGGATCGGCTGAACGCCACGCTGCGCACCATTGAGGAGGCTCGCGAAGTCACGGGCCGGCCGGTTCTTGGAACCATTCCGTCCCTTGGAGAGGAGATCGACCGGAAGGGGGTGATCAACACGGTGATCGACACACCCACCTCCGCCATTGCCGAAGGCGTGCGAAAGCTCCGCACCGCGCTTCTTTTCTCAAACATCGACAACCCGCCGCAGGTGGTGGTGGTGACCTCTTCAGTGCCTGGGGAGGGCAAATCCACCACGGGCCTGGCATTGGCGCTGTCCGCCTGCCAGATCGGCAAGACCGCCATCATGGTGGACTGCGATTTGCGCAGTCCTTCGGTCAACGATGCGCTCGGCAAAGCCTCTGATGCCAAAGGGCTTCCGGCTGTGCTTGAAAAGCGCGTCGACCTTGATGCGGCCATCAGCGTGGAGCCCCGCACAGGCCTTCACGTGCTGGCAGGCACGGTCAGCCATGCGATGGCCGCAAACGCTGCCGACATCGTGTCCTCGCAAACCTTCCGCACCCTCATTGCGGCCCTTCGTGAGCGCTACGATCTGGTGGTGCTGGACGCGCCCCCTGCCGTGTCCCTCACCGACGCTGCCGTCATCGCCGACCTTGCCGACCTTGCCCTTTACTGCGTGCGCCTCGGCGAGACCCCGCGCGAGGCGGTCCTGTCGGGCATCAAAGAGGTCTGCACGGCGGACCCGCACAGCCTCGGCCTCGTCCTCACCATGGCCGATCTGCACCACATGGACCCCTATGGCACGGGCGCTTACGGCCAAACCACCTATGGCGCGCGCCCCCTTTCATCCGACCGTCACGCCGCCTTAGTACCCGGGACACCTTCAGCACGCCCCTCTGTCCGCGCGTTTGCCGCGAAGATCGCCGCAAAGGTGGCAGCGCGTTCGCCATGGCAACAGGACGGCCGCTCCGAAGCCGCTCCAAAACCAGCGCCAGCGGCAGGGCCCCATATGCCGCGGCCGAAAAGGGCGGGGGGCCCATCCGGCTTAGCCCACGTGGTGCCTGTGAACGACGCGCCCGCGCCACGGGTCGGTCGCAAACCGCGCCCCACCACTGCCGATGGCACAGCCGCTGGCGTGAGCCCCTCTGCCAGAGACCGCCCCGCCCGGCCAAGACCGACGCCGGCGGAACCGGCGTAATCAGCCCCGACGGCAGTGAGCAGGCTTGCCGTTTTTGGCGCTGGCGGGCGCCCCATGGCGGCCATTCTTGCGCCAACAACCGGTCATCAACGCGCCACCCTCCCTGGCTAGAGCGCTCCCCCTGGCGGTCCATCGCGGCCGCCTGCCGGGTCACGCATGGCCGAACCGTCGCGCGCTTTGGTGGATGTCATTGGACCACAGGCGCGCAAACGGGCAGGCGGCGTGACAGGGCGAAGGTCGAGCGAGAGAGGAACATCGCACCATGCATCACCCCCATCGCCGCCATGTGGTTGCAGGGCTCTTGTCCACACTCCTGCCTGTCAGCGGCGCACGCGCTGCAGCGCTCTCCCTCGGCCCACCGTCGGCGTTCTCGTTCGACGGATTGGCGGCCGCGGCGCGCGATGCCGCCTCGAAGCCCTTCCAACCGGCGGTGACGCCAGCCCCGTCCGTGCTCGATCAGCTCGACTATGACAACCACTGGCAGATCCGCTACAGGCCCGATGAGGCGGCGATGGTGGCCGGCCAGCCGGTGGAGTTCTTCCACCTTGGCAAGTACGCGCGCGAACCTGTGGCCGTGCACCTGTTGGAAGACGGGACGGCACGGCAGCTCGACTATTCGGCCGACCTTTTTTCCATGCCGGCCGACAGCCCCGCCAGGGCCCTTCCCGCCGACTCAGGCTTTGCCGGCCTTCGCATCATGCGCCAAGGCGGCCAGCCGGACTGGTTGAGTGCTCTCGGCGCCTCCTACTTCCGCTGCGATGGACCTGAACGCCAGTACGGCCTTTCCGCCCGCGGCCTTGCCATCGACACAGGCCTTGCCTCAGGCGAGGAGTTCCCCCGCTTCAGTGCCTTCTGGGTGGGCCCGCCCGAGAACGATGGCGAAGACGTTGTCATCTACGCCCGCCTCACCTCCCAAAGCGTCGAGGGGGCCTACAGGATCGCTGCCACCCATAACGGCTCCGAAGGCCAGGTTTGCCTGATTTCCGCGCGGCTGTTCTTCCGCCAAGGGGTCAACCAGCTCGGCGTTGCCCCGCTCACCTCCATGTACTGGTACTCGCGCCTCAACAGGCAGGAGGGGAACGACTGGCGCCCGCAGATCCACGACAGCGACGGCCTTGCCCTTGAGATGGCAACGGGCGAGCGGATCTGGCGCCCCTTGCGCAACCCGCTGCACCTCACAACCGCAAGCTTCCTCGATGCCAACGTCAAAGGGTTTGGTCTGTCCCAGCGCGACCGGGAGTTCGAGAACTACCAGGACGACGGGGTGTTCTATAACCGCCGCCCGTCGGTGTGGATCGCCCCTTTGAACGACTGGGGGGAAGGCGCCGTCCAGCTGGTGGAGATCCCCACTCATGACGAGGTGTTCGACAACATCGTCGCCCACTGGACGCCGCGCCGCCAGCCGGAAGCGGGCAGTGCCCTGTCCTTCGACTACCGTCAGGAGTGGCGGGCGCGCGACCCTGCACCATCCCTTGGGCGCACGGTCGCCACCTGGCGTGGCTCGGGCGGCATTCCCGGCCAACCGCGTCCCCTCGGTGTGCGCAAATTCGTCATCGACTTTGAAGGCGGCCCCCTGGATGGCCTCGGCAAGGCGGACGAGGAGAGCGTGACCCTGTCGGTCACCACCAGCGGCGGGGAAATCCTGCGCCACTCCGCCTACCCTGTTGTGGGAACGTCCCGCTGGCGGGGCATGTTCGACCTTGACCAGGCCACAGGGGAATCTGTGGAGCTGCGGGCATACCTGCGCCGCGACAACGCACCGCTGACGGAAACCTGGTCATACCTGTCAGCCCCGGCGGCGCCGTCGAACTAGCGCTTTCCGCCTTCTCGCATCCGAGAAAAGGGACGGGCGCCAGACGGTGCGCCGTCCCGCCCCCGCCTGCTCCGTTTGACCCAAACCGAGCTGGCCAGGCGCAAAGACACCGCCGGCGCGGCAACACGTCGCGAGAGTGCGGTTTGAGGCCATGGGCGCGACCCAAAGCCCTTTGCGATCATCGTCCGTTTGGCGCATAAAGGCAGTCTCAATGGCTGACCGGTCACCCCTCATCGCAAGGGGCTCGCACCGCCGACGCACAATGGCGTCGGCGACACGTTCGCGCGCTGGCGATCGGTCCAAAGCCCATGAAGGATCGCACATGGACGCACACGCTCCGGCCAAGGACGGCGCGCGGCCGGTCCCGCCGGCGCCGCGCGATGGACCCGTCCGCCGCCTCTTCGCCCCCTTTGAACGCATCATCGATCCGTTCATCCCCACAGACAGGCCTGCCCCTCCGTCGGGGCTGATGCCGTTCGTCCTGTGGGGGCTGAGGGATGTGCGCACCCCCGTCATTCTTCTGGCGGTGTTTTCGCTCGCCTTCGGTGTGGTGGAAGCGGTGATCTTCTACCTGATCGGCGGGTTGGTGGACCGGGCGGCCGCTGCGGGACCTGAGAACTTTTTCGCCGTGGAGTGGCCGCTGCTTGCCGTCCTCCTTGTGGCCGTCATTGTCCTCAAGCCCGTGACCCAGCTGATCCAGAGCGCGTTCACCTCGCTCGTGCTCGGCCCCGGCGTCATGTCGATGACCACGTGGCGGCTCCACCGCCACACCCTCGGCCAATCCATGAGCTTCTTTGAGGAGGATTTTTCAGGCCGCATCGCCCAGAAGGAAACGCAGACGGCAATGGCGCTCGCCACCGTCACCATCGACGCGTTCACCTCCGTCGGAATGCTGATTGCCTACCTCGTCGCGATGGCCGTGCTTCTGGGCGCATCGGACCTGTGGCTGGCTGCGGTGGTGGTTTTGTGGGCAGGCGCCTTCGCATGGGCCCTGCGGTGGGGCATTCCCATCGTCAGGAAGCGCGCCAAGGAGCGTGCCGAGGCGCGGGCCTCCGTCACCGGTCAGCTCGTTGACACCCTCAGCCACATGAAGACGGTCAAGCTTTTCGCCCACGGCGCGCGGGAGGAGGAAAGCGCACGCCGGGCCATCACCCGCTACCGCGATGCAGCGATTGCCTTCGGTCACCCGATGATGGCGATGCGGCTGATCCTTGCCGTCATGAACATTGTGGTCACGCTGGCACTCGTTGGTGGCGCGCTCTACTTGTGGACGGCCGGCGACACCGGCCTTGGCGTCGTTGCCATGGCCGCGATGATGACGCTTCGCCTCACCGCCATGTCAGGCTGGATTGCCCACTCCGCCCTCATCCTGTTTGCCGAGTTCGGCACCATCGAAGACGGTGCGCAAACGCTATCGCCACCCCACGATGTGATGGACAGGGAGGGGGCCATCGACCCTGCGCCCGTCACAGGGGCTGTGGCGTTCCACAACGTCGTCTTCCAGTACGGGCGCGTGGTGGGCGGGGTGCGTGCGCTCGATTTTGCCGTCGCGCCGGG
>JBCDCF010000084.1:0-9862 GCA_039182345.1 Pseudomonadota bacterium | reverse complement strand
GTGGGAAGCCTCTAGCCTATTGATTGCTGGGCGAGAAAAGGCTTGCCTTGTTTTTGACAAAGAGGTCGACTGGGGCCTGCCATCTCAGCAAACCAGGGGGGCTCCCCATGGCGGACGGCGATTCGCACGAGACCGACACATCGGCAACTGACAGCCGTACCGGGGAGGGGGTGGACCGGCGCAGGTTCCTAAAAGGCAGCGGCACCGTCGCCGGCGGCCTTGCCGCAGCGAGTGTTGCCGGCGCTGCAAGCGCTGCCACACAGGCATCCGCCGCAACCACCAGCGAGGCCGCAGCGAGCGCCGACCAGGGGGTCACGAAACTCAAGACCGTTGTGGCCCGGCCGGACCTTTGGTTCTACCCCGGCGAGGAGCTGGACCCCAACGAGATGCGCGTCACGCTGATGGGGACGGGGTGGGGCAACATCATCCGCCACGACCAAAAGGGCGCTAGCATCTTCGTGGAGCTTGGCAACGGCGATTCGTTCATCTTCGACATCGGCCCCGGCAGCGGCATCAACTACAATACCATGCAGGTGCCCGCCTCCAGGATGAGCAAGATCTTCCTGACCCACCTTCACACCGACCACACGTCGGACCTTGCCTGGGTCTACACCTTCGGCCCCGCGTCGGACCGTTTCGTGCCTTTGGAGGTCTATGGCCCGTCAGGTCCCAAGCCTGAGCTTGGCACCAAGGCCAACATTGAAGGCATCAAGACCCTCACCCAGTGGCACAGGCCCACCTTCGAAGCGACGCTCAATGTGGGGCAGGCGTACGACCTTCAAATCACCGAGCTGGATTATCGCCAGAATCCGGGCGTGGCGTACGAGAAGAACGGCGTGAAGATCATCCACTTCCCGGCGCTTCACATTGCCGATGGGGCGATCAGCTACCGGCTCGACTGGAATGGCCTCAGCTTCGTCTGGTCGGGGGATACGCAACCCAACCATTTCGTGATCGACAACGCCAAAGGGGTGGACCTTTTGATCCACGAGACCGCCCCGTCGGTGGAGCGATTCAGCCAGGCCACAGGCCAGTCCATGGAGATCGCGAAGGGCATTGTCGCCGCCTCCCACACGCCGGCCAAGGCGCTGGGCAAAATCCTCCAGCTCACCAATCCGAGCCTCGGGGTGACCTGCCACTCGCCCATCGACCCGCAGGAGTGGCAAGATTTCTACAACGGCGTTGCAAGCCATTGGGACGGGAAATACCAAATTGGCGAAGATCTGATGGTGTTCAATGTGTCGAAAGACGCCATCACCGTGCGCAAAGGCGGCATTCACGGCCGGCCTTGGCAGCCCAACGTGGTGGCCCCTGCCGCCAACACCCCCACCACCAACGTGAAAGACCTTCAGTCGGCCATGTTCCAGACCGAAGTCTTGAAAGATTACTGATCGGCAGGGGCGGCCGCACGCCGCGGTGGGGCGATGACGTTCGCGCCTGTCCCCATCACCATCATCGGCGGGTTCTTGGGCTCGGGCAAAACGTCCCTGCTCAACCACATCTTGGCCAAATCCTCGAACGAGAAGATGGCCGTCCTCGTCAACGACTTCGGCGAGATCAACATTGACGCCAAGCTGATCGTCTCCATCGAAGGGGAGACCATCAGCCTTGCCAATGGCTGCGTGTGCTGCACCATCCGCGACGACCTTCTTGTGGAGGTCCTCAACGTGTTGGGAAGCGACGATCCGCCAGAGCACATCGTCATTGAAACCAGCGGCGTGTCGAAACCCGTCGCCGTGGTGGAGACGTTTGCCAACCCGTCCGTCCAAACCCTTGTGGACGTGCAAAACCTCATCACCGTCCTCGACGCTGATCTTGTGGTGGACGATGCGGCAGGCTTTGGCACTTTGGCGTTCGACCAGATTGTGACGGCCGATCTCGTGGTCATCAACAAGACCGACCTTGTCTCTCCGCAGCAGCTATCGGCGCTGAAGGGGAAGGTCCAGGCCATGGTTCCGCGCGCGCGGCTTTGGGACACGACCTTCGGCGTTGTGCCCCTCGACCTCATCTTCGGCACGCCTGCCGTGCGCCCGCAACAAGGGAGCGGTGCACCCCATAGCCACCACAACGGCGACGGCCACGCCGACCATGGGACCGTGTTCGACGCCTGGTCCTTCCACAGCACCAAAGCCTGGTCGTTCAACGCCCTGCAGCGGGCCATGGAGCATCTGCCGCTGGGGATCTATCGCGCCAAGGGGCTCGTCAAGCTCGACCTTCCCACAGGCGATTATGGGGTCATGCAGATGACCGGACGGCGGGCGTGGCTGCGGCTGTGCGAACCCTTGGACGGCGAGGCGGGGGTCGAGGAGACCGAGCTCGTCTTCATCGGCACGAAGGGGGCGACCTCCGACGAAGCGCTTCACGCCCACTTTGAACGTGCATGGGCAGACGCCAACGACCCCGCCATCACCAGCTACACCGTGTCTGACCTTCGCGCTTTCACCGTGTTGTTTTCCTGATCGGAGCGGTTCGGCCGCATCGGTGAGCTCCGGAGCCTTTATGCACGGGCTGGCCCGTTCTATCGTCGGCCCACACAAGGATTTCGGAGGACCTCGACCATGCGCTTACGCCGACCCCTTCTCGCCCTTGCCGTTGCCACCCTCATGGCCGGTCCCGCAGCGTCTGAGGAGGTGTTGCGGGCCGTCACCGCCTTTCCGGCGCCTGTGGAATTCTCCAAGAGTTTCCTGCGCTTCGTCGACAAGGTGAACGAGATGGGCGAGGGCGTCGTCCAGATCCAGTACATGGGCGGGCCTGAGGTGATTCCCCCGCAGCAGCAGGCCGAAGCCATCCGCCGCGGCGTCATCGACATGCAATATGGGCCCGGCACCTACTATCTCGGCACGGTGCCTGAGGTGGATGCCTGGGTGGGGTCCACCGTGACCGCCATGGAGGCCCGCAAGAATGGTGGGCTCGACATCATGCGAGAAGCCTACAGGGAGAAGCTCGGCGCTTACCTTCTGGCCCACGTGGACAGCGGGGTCACCTTCCACATCTACCTCACCGAAGCGCCGGCCATGACAGAGGACGGCCGCGTGGATTTGACGGGCAAGAAATTGCGCAGCCAGCCCATCTATCGCGAGTTCTTCGAGACCCTTGGCGCCACCAGCGTGTCGGTGCCTGTGCCGGAAGTCTACACCGCCCTTGAGCGCGGCGTCGTGGATGGTGTCGGCTGGCCCCTCGTTGCCATCCAGGATCTGTCCTGGGACAAGTTCTTGACCCACAGGATCGACCCGCCGTTCTTCCAGACCGACCTCACCGTGATCATGAATGCGGACCGCTGGGACGGCCTGTCCGACGAAGCCAAGGTCATCCTTGAAAAAGCCGCCGAAGAGCAGGAGGCGGACTCCTACACCTACTATCAAAAACAGATCCAGGAGACCGACGAGGCAGTGCGCGGCGCCGGCATGGAGGTGGTCCAGCTCTCTGGCGCCACCATGCAGGAGTGGCTCGACACCGCCTTCGAGACGGCCTGGGCGCGCCTGAAAGCCTCCGGCAGCCCGCACTATGAGGGCCTGCGTGAGGCCTACTATAGCCGTTAGACCGTGGGTCTATTTGGCGTCGTGACGGGTGGGGCGGCCGTCGGGGGGCAGCCTCTCCCGCCTCGATCCCATTCTCCCGCGGAGCGGGGCGAGCCTCAAGGGACGCTGCGCTCTAAAGCCCTTGACCCTCGCCCCGCTCCGCGGGGGCTGGGTCTTAGTCGGCTCCGAAAGAAGGTCGGGCTTTCATCTCACCAAAAGAAGGGGATGGGGGTTGCGCGGCGCCGTTGTGCGATCACCTTCGGTGCCACCTTGGTTGGATCGCTCTGGGGGGAGACGGCGGCGTCGTGGCGGTGATTCGGCGCGCCTATGATGGGGTGATCTTCGCCCTTGTGTGGGTGGGGTGCGCGATGTTGGCTTCGGTGTCGCTCCTCATCGTGGTGGATGTGGTGATGCGCAATGTGGGCCAAAGCCCCTTTGCCGGCACCAGTGCCCTTGTGGAGTACGCCATGCTGGCGGCAACGGCCTGCGGGGCGCCCTGGTTGGTGCGCCGTGGCGGGCATGTGGCGGTGGATGGGCTGGTGAAGCGCCTTCCGCCGGCCGCCTACGGACTCATGGTGCGGGCAACGACCGCGTTTTGCGCTGGCGTTGCCGGTGTGCTGGCTTGGCGAGCGGCGGTGCTGGCGCTCCAGGCGGCCGAAAGGGGGCAGGTGGACATCCGCTCCATCACCCTTCCAGGCTACCTCGCCTATGCGCTGGTGGCTGTCGGCCTGGGCCTGTGTGCCACCGAGTTCCTGAGACTGTTGTTCTCCGGCGGGCCGCCCAAGGCACAGCACGGAAGCGCCGGCTGATGCTGATGGCCTGGTGGGAGGCGGCGGCCCTGATGATCGGCGCCATCATGGCGTTGATGGCGCTGGGTGTGCCCGTGGCGTTCGCCTTCTTGGGCGTGAACATTGTCGGCGTCATCATCTTCATGGGCGGCATGGCCGGTGTCGACCAACTGGTGGACAATGCGTCCGGCGCGCTCACCACCTTCACGCTGGTGCCGGTTCCGCTCTTCATGATCATGGGGGAGTTGTTCTTCCACACAGGCCTTGCCATGCGCGTGTTCGATGCGTTGGACAAAGGCATGGGCGGTCTGAAAGGGCGCCTGTCTTACATGACCGTTGGCGGGGGCACCTTGTTTGCCACCCTTTCGGGCTCATCGCTCGCCAACACTGCCATGCTCGGCTCGCTGATGGTCCCCGACATGACCAAGCGCGGCTACAAAAAGCACATGATCATGGGGCCGATCCTGGCCACAGGCGGTCTTGCCATGATCATCCCGCCGTCCACCCTTGCGGTGCTTCTGGGCTCGCTGGCGCGCATCGATGTGGGGGCGCTTCTGATTGCAGGGCTTGTGCCTGGGCTGATCCTGGCCTGCCTTTACATCGCCGTCATCCGCATTCAGATCGCCAGAGACCCCGATGCGGCGCCGGGTTATGCGAAGGAGCGGGCGTCCGCCAGCGAGATTGCCCGCGCCCTTCTCGTCAACGTCGCGCCGATGGGGCTCGTCGTCTTTTGTGTCATCGGGCTCATTCTTCTGGGCTGGGCGACACCCACAGAGAGTGCAGCCTTCGGCGTGGTCTCCGTGGTGGTGCTGGCAGCGCTTTACCGTTCCCTCACCTTCGCCGCCATCGCCAAGGCGCTGAAAGGCTCACTTGCGGTGACGGCGATGATGTTCCTCATCATCCTCGGCTCGTCCACCTTCTCGCAGATCCTTGCGTTTTCGGGCGCGACCCAAGGGCTTCTGGCATGGGCGACGGACTTTGAGATCAGCCGCTACGCCATGCTCCTGGCGCTCCTGGTGATCCTCATCGTGCTCGGCATGTTCATGGATCAGCTGTCGATGATGATGCTGACCTTGCCCATCTTCATTCCGCTCATCACCCAGCTCGGCTTCGATCCCATCTGGTTCGGTGTGGTGATGCTTCTGGCGCTGGAACTCAGCCTGTCCACACCGCCGTTCGGGATGCTTTTGTTCGTCATGATGGGGGTGGGGCCGCCCGGCACGACACTGGGACAGGTGGCTGCGGCCGCCGCCCCTTACATCGCATGCTCGCTGCTGTTGATCGGCCTGCTCACGCTTTTTCCGCAGATCGCGCTGTTTCTGCCGGGACTTGCTGGGTAGAGGATGGTTCGCTCGGTTTGGATCGAACCTGGCGAACCATGCGCAAGGTCAGGACCGTGCGGTGAGGGCTGACAGCACCCCGTCGGTGACGGCGCGCACACCGGCGTTCCCGCCAAGCTCGCACGTCAACAGGCCGCCGTTGGCAAAGGCCCCGTCCACCGCCTGGTGGATGAGTGTGGACGCCTCCACCATGCTCTCAACGCCGTGGCGGGTGCCGAGCCAATCCACCATCATCGCGCCTGAAAGGATTGCCGCCGTGGGGTTGGCCTTGCCCGTGCCCATAATGTCGGGCGCGCTGCCGTGGGCGGGCTGGAAGACGGCGTGGGTGTCGCCGATGTCGGCCGACGGTGCGTAACCCATGCCGCCCACAAGGCCTGCCGCCAGATCCGACAGGATGTCGCCGAACATGTTTTCCGTCACGATGGTGTCGAAGGCCCAGGGCTTGGCCAGGAACGCCAAGGTGGAGGCGTCCACATAAAGCCTGTCGGTTTGTGCATCGCGGCCAGCGGCAATCTCGTCAAAGATCTTGCGCATGAAAGCAAAGCTTGCAAACACGTTCGCCTTGTCGATCAGCGTGACTTTGGCAGGCTTTCCGCGGCGTCTTGCGCGCAGCTCCGCAGCATCGAAGGTAAAGCCGATCACCTTTTCGCTGGTGGCGCGGGTGATGACCATGGTGTCGGTGGCAACGCTGTCGTCCTCCACCGTGCCTTTGCCGTAGGAGGCGAAAAGGCCTTCGGTGGATTCCCGCACGAGGACGAAGTCAATATCTGCCGCCCGCGGATCCGACAATGGCGTCGGCACGCCGGGGATCGCCCGTGTGGGGCGCACGCCGGCATAAAGGTCAAACAGGAAGCGCAGTTCGATCTGCGGGGTGATCTCCGTGCCGTCGGGGTAGCGCACGGCAGGAAGACCCATGGCGCCCAGATAAATGGCATCGGCCTTCTCGCATGCAGCCTTTGTGGCGTCGGGAAGGTCGGAGCCGCTGTGCTGGTAGTGGGCCGCGCCCGCAGGATGCTCGGCCAGGTGAAGGGCCGGGGCGCCGACAATCTTGAGCGCCTCTTCCACCACCGCAAGGGCGGCAGGGGTCACCTCAGCACCAATCCCGTCGCCCGGCAGGACGGCAATAGAAAACGCGTTGGTCATGACATCCTTTCAGGAGAGGCCCATGCGGCGGGGATGACGCCGGCGTCGACCAAAGGGTCGAGGGGCATGCGGTAGTGGCAAGGCTCAGCGCCTTTGAATGGGGAGGGGGCGGTTGCGATAGAGTCCCCCAGAAGACAGCCAAGATATGCCGTCTTCATGCCCTTGCCGCCAAATGCCAAGCTGGACACATTCTTGAGAGGTCCATTGTGCGGCGCATCAAGGAGCGCACGGTCGAGGGCGCCGTTCTGGTAGGCTGCCTCCACACGGGCGACCCGTTCAGCGTCCCTGTCCTCCATCATGGTCGTGACCGAACCGTCAGGGGCAAGGCGCAGGACGGTGTTGGAGATGATGGAGGTGATCCACAGTCCGCCGTCCTGATCGGGGGTGAGGCCGTCGGGGTAGATGCCCTCGCCATAGCGGGCAAGGATGGTGCGATCCGACAGGCTGCCATCATCGGCAATCTTATAGCGGCTCGTCACCCGTGCGAATGTTTCATTGACGGTGAGGTGCGCCCCGTCCGCAGACACAAGGCATTCGTTGGTGTAGCCAAGGCCATCGGCCACAATGCGGGCAGGACCGTCTTGCGGCACGAGCACGATGAAGCCATCACCGCCATCGCCCTTTGCCGCATGGTGGCGCGGTACGGCGCGGGTGCTGACGGTGACATAAAGGCGCCCGTGCCGGTCCTTCACCACGAAGTTGGTGGGGGGAAGGGGCGCGCCGTCCACCTCCGTCAGCACCGCCTCATGCCGACCGTCGGGATAAAGGCGGAAGACGCCGCCTTCGGTGTCATCGAGCCGTGCGATCAGGAAACTGCCGCCTTCCTCCAGCCAGATGCCGTTGGGTTTTAGGTTGGCGTGAGGGTCGCGCGCAAGCAGGCGGTGGACGCCGCCGCTCTGGGGATCGATGATGGCAACGCCGCCGGGTCCGGTCCAATCGGCGGTGAAGAGAAGGCCGCTTTGGTGCGCGAGGACGCACTCAGGTCGCTTCAGCCCGTGGCCGTGGAAGGTCAGCGATGAGAGATCGATCGCCGCCTGCCCTGGTGAGGACCCCTCGGGAAAGTTCGGATGGTTCATGACATGACGATGGCACGACTTGGCCGCAGCGGACTACAGGTCTCACGCCTGTGTCTGGGGACGATGACGTTCGGTGGTCGTACCGACAGGGGCGAAGCGGGGCGCATCTACGCCCTTGCCCGCGAGCATGGGATCAACTTCCTGGACACGGCCGACGCCTACACAGGCGGACGCTCAGAGGAGATGACGGGCGAACTTGTGGCCGGCGAGCGCGACAGGATCATCATCGCCAGCAAACTCGCCAACGCCATTGGCGATGACATCAACCACCGCGGGCTCTCCCGCAGCTGGATTCTGACCGAGGTGCCGCGCATCCTCAAACGGCTCGGCACCGACTATCTGGATATCCTTTACCTCCACAAGGAGGACCATGGCACACCCATGGACGAAACCGTGCGGGCGCTTGAGGATCTGGTGCGCGCCGGGGCCATCAGGCACATCGGCGTCAGCAACCACAAGGCCTGGCGTGTGGGCCAGATGGTGCGGTTTTGCGATGAGGCGAACATCACCCGCCCCGTCGTGTCACAGCCCCTTTATCACGCGCTGAACAGGACCATCGAGGTGGAGCATCTGCCCGCCTGCCAGCACTTCGGGATCGGCGTTTACCCTTACAGCCCCCTCGCCAGAGGGGTGCTGAGCGGCAAGTATTCCGGCGGTGCCGTCCCTGCCGACAGCCGCGCCGGCGTCTCGGACACACGCATCATGCAGACCGAGTTCAGGCCCCAAACCATTGAAGCGGCGAACCGTTTTGTCGCCCTTGCCGCTGATCGCGGGGTCACGCCCACCGCCTATGCCATCGCCTTCGTGCTTGCCAATCCCATCGTGACGGGCGCCATCGTGGGGCCGCGCACGGTGGAGCAGTTCCGCGCCTATCTTGAGGCCCTGTCGGTCACCTGGGGTGAGGAAGACGAGGCGGCCGTTGCCGAGATTGTCCCCCAAGGGTCCACGGCTGTTCAGCACTATGTGGATCCTGCCTACCCGGTGGAGGGGCGCCCGCTCGGTTAGCCTCCCTCGCCAGGGACAATCCTGTCAGAACGTGCCATAGCGCCTATTGGCTTAGGCGCTGCCGGCGCCTACCTCTGGCGTGACTGATGATGCCAAGGGGACGTCGAGTATGATCCGCTTTTACTTCAACCGCGCGCCCAATCCGATGAAGGTGGCGCTCCTCTTGGAGGAGTTGGGGCTCACCTACGAAGCGGTGCCCATCGACACCCTCAAAGGCGCGCAGCACGCGGCGGACTTTAAGGAGATCAACCCCAACGCCAAAGCGCCTGCCATCG
The DNA here is from genome assembly GCA_039182345.1 of Pseudomonadota bacterium. Classification (GTDB taxonomy): domain Bacteria; phylum Pseudomonadota; class Alphaproteobacteria; order Rhizobiales; family Amorphaceae; genus Acuticoccus. The sequence continues at coordinate 717 of JBCDCF010000084.1, read as the reverse complement.
AAGACGACGGTGTGCGCGTGTTCGATTCCAACGCCATCCTCCTCTACCTTGCCGAAAAGCACGGCAGTTTCCTCGGCGCCCCTGAAGATCGTGCCGAGCTGTTGTCCTGGCTGTTTTGGGTGGCTTCGGGCCTTGGTCCCTTCAGCGGCCAATGGGTCCATTTTCAGACCGCAGGGCACGCCGAGGGTGGCGACTATGCCAAGCGGCGCTACCGCTTTGAAGCGCACCGCCACTACACGGTGTTGGATGAGCACTTGATGGGCCGCCAGACCATTGCCGGCGCCGACTACACCATTGCCGATATGGCCGCCTGGGGCTGGGTGGACAGGCATGTGCGCGTGCTTGGCGAAGGCGGCATCGATGCGCACCCTGCCGTGAAAGCCTGGTACGAGCGTGTGAATGCGCGCCCTGCCGTGGCCCGCGCCAAGGCAATCGGCGAGGAAGTGGCCTTCAAGACCACCTTCGACGAGGACGCCGCCCGTGCCATGTTCCCATCAAACTTCGCGGCCTGACGGCACAATCCCATCGCGCGACGACGGCGATGGGTCACGCGCAAGACAAACGTGCTCCCAGGCGGCCCCCGCTCAATCGAGCGGGTTGATGGCGTTCGGTTGGCAGATCACCTTTTTGGCGATGGCGCCGCGCGTGTAGGCGGCTTTGGGCTTTCCGGTGTTGCCGCATACGCTGGGGGGCGGCACGTCGCGGGTGACGTGAACC
>JBCDCF010000083.1:0-9905 GCA_039182345.1 Pseudomonadota bacterium | reverse complement strand
TGTTGGCCCATAGGTCGAGCGCAGAGGTCACGTCGATCCTGTTGGATTTAAGGTCGGCGATCTTTTCAGGATTGCCCGTGATCATCCGCACGGAAGCGACTTTCAGGGCACGCAGGAGGTTGGCGGCCACAACGTAGCTGCGACAATCAATCTCGTGGCCCATGGCAATGTTGGCTTCATCGGACGAGTAGCGGCGGGGTCCGCGCCGACCCTTCAGATAGCCGTATTGGAGGCCAAGGCAGTCCAGCTTGTTGCGCAGACCGATGCCACGCCCTTCCTGGCGCAGGTAGATGAAGATCCCCTCGCCCTGCTTGACCATCTCCTCCATGGAGAGCGCCAGCTGGCTGCGGCAATCACACATGGATGAGCCGAGGGCATCGCCCAAAATGCATTCAGAGTGGACGCGCACAAGCATGTCCTTGGCGCCGGACAGCTTCTCCACCACCGCAATGTTGTGGTCGTCTTCCGCCAGCCAGTCGTGGTCCAGGTAGATCATGGCAAGGTGCGGGAAATCGCCGCGATCCTGGTCGGTCTCTTCAAAGCCCACGCACAACCAAATCTTGTTGTGCAGCTCCACGGGTGTGACGCTGATGCAGCGCAGGTTCTGCATCCCCATCAAGTGGCCCAATTCCATACGCGCCATAGTGTTTCTCCCGCCGTCAGAGCGGGGCTCTCCTCTTGTGTGCCGTACGCGATACAAACTGTGCGGCGGCCACTTGTGTTGTTGACTGGGATTTCGGGGCGGCTTGTTGCATGTGGTGTTAAAGACGCCTCCGACCGTGAGCTGTTGACCTATTGACGGTGGATGGGGCGGTTTTCGGGCGATCCGATGGTCAGGCTCCTCCCTCTTGAGGCACTCTCCAGGCGGCTCGCCGCATCGGGCATCGCCTAAGGGCGACATCGGCGCGGTCTGCGCGTTACCCGCAACTATGTCGCCTCCGTGAGGCGGTCAACACAGACCGCGCCGTCGCAGGGGCCCAGCAAAGGCGAGCAAATTGTCGCAAAGGTTGGTGATCGGGCAGGACCCGTTGAGGTTGGGGCGGCCTTGGCGGGTGGTTGCGGCCCTCGGCGATCCTGCCATATCGCGTCGTTGTGAAGCAGCGCCGGAGGTGGTCGTCTGCAAGAGGGCGGACCCATCGTGCACTACGGCCACCTGACGCGCGGCGATCTTGGCGCGCTTGCACCCACCACGGTCGCGATCGTGCCTTTGGGCGCGATGGAAAGCCACGGCCCCCATCTGCCCCTTGCCACCGACACGGTGATTGCTGAGGCCATTGTCGACCGCGCCGCCGACCATCTCAAGGACGCGCAGGTGCCCTTCGTCCGGTTGCCCTCCCTTTGGCTGGGATTTTCGCCAGAGCATGGCGAGGAACCTGGAACATTGACGCTTCCGGCAGAAGCGGTGCTTGCAACCCTTCACGCGGTGGGCGCGGGGGTATCGGCGCAGGGCATTGACCGCCTGATCCTCCTCAATGCCCACGGCGGCAATATCGGCCTCGCGTCGGTTGCCGCAATCCAATTGCGCGCCAGCCACCGTCTCCTCGTTGCAACGCCCCATTGGCTGGACTTCGGCTTGCCTGAGGCCGCCGCTGTGCTCGGCGACCCCGCACGCGATGTCCATGGCGGCGGAATGGAGACCTCCATCATGCTTGCCTGTGCGCCCCATCTCGTCACCCAGCCCTTGCCGGGAGAGGCGGCCACGTCGCCGCCGGGCGCGCAGCTTTTCCCATCTGGTGCGGTGAACTGGGGGTGGCTTGCGAGCGACCTTGGCCGCGACGGCTATGTGGGCGCGCCACAGACCGCAACGGCTGAGATCGGCAGGGCCATCATCGACCACGCCGGCGAGGCTCTCGCCCGCCTCGCCAAGGACCTTTCCAACGCGCAGTGGGACGCCCCATGACCAACCGCCTTACCGTATTGGAGGACCTTGCAAGCGCCCGTGATGCGGGGGAGGCGATGGTGGTGGCCCAGCTCGGCCAGTCGCTGGATGGGCGGATTGCAACGCCCACCGGCCACTCCCACTACATCAACGGCCGCGCGGCCATTGCCTTCCTCCATGCCCTGCGCGCAGGCGTTGACGCTGTGGTGGTGGGCGCAGGCACAGCCCTTGCGGACGACCCGCGCCTCACCGTGCGGCATGTGGACGGGCCCGACCCCGCGCGCGTCCTCATCGACAGGCAAAGGCGCGCCGGGACCGACCTTGCCATGCTGAAGGCCGACGGCACGCGGCGCATCGTCTTCGGCCCGCCGCGCGACAGCGATCCCGACGGTGTCGAGTGCGTGCCGGTGACCCCGACGGGCGCCATCGCCCCTTGCGATATTCTGAGCGCCCTTGCCGCGCGGGGGATGAGGCGTGTGCTTGTGGAAGGGGGGGCAGCGACGGTCAGCCAGTTTCTGGGCGAGGGGTCGCTTCACCGGTTGTGCATCTTGGTGGGGCCGATCATCATTGGCTCAGGCCCCATCGGCCTCAACCTTCCTGCCATCGAAACGCTGGAGGGGGCGCACAGGCCACAGGTTGCCATCGCCGAACTTGGCGACGGGGATGTGCTGTTCGACTGTCGCTTCAAGCCCGCTTGAGGCCAAGGCCGCGTCAGGAATAGTCGGCGAAAATGTCCTTGTGGCCGACAACAAGCGTGCGCGTGTCAGCAAGGCGTGCGGCGAGCCAGCGGTCAACGCGCGGGCCGTCGCCCGGGAGTATCGCCCGGGCAGCGTCGGCCCAACCCTCCAGCGTTGCGGCCATCAGCGCCTCGCCCCTGTCGCTCTCCAGCAGCCAGGGCGTGTCGTCCACCTCCACCCGCGCACCGTTGGCAGCAAGCGCCTCGGCCAAAATGCCCGCACCATCGGGACCGGCAGCGCGGCCAAAGCTTTTTTCGGAGCGCTGGTGGGTGTTGAAGGCATCGATCATCATGGCGTCGTCGGGGTGGGTGGGAGTGAGCTCCAGCCGCCCGTCATAGGTGAGCATGGCAAGAAGCGGGATGCGCGCTGCCCCCAGCTTTGCCGCAAAGTCCTCGATGAAGGCGCGGGAGGTGAGGTCGAAAAGGGCCGAGGCGGTCACAAGGTCTGGGGTTTCGCGCCAAGGCGTCGGGTCGGCCATCAGATCGGCCGTCATGGTGTCGACAGTGATGTCGGGGTTGCCAGCGGCCTCTGCCCGGCGCGCTGCCTCGTCCAGGAGCGTGGTGTCGGCATCGATCAGCGTCCACGCCTGAGGCCGCGGCAGATGGGGCGACAGGGCGCGCCATGTGGCCCCTGTCCCCGCGCCAAGATCGGCAATCGTGAGCGGCCCGTCCTTGGCGCGGCATGCAAGCCGGGCGGCGCACGTTTCGATCAAACGGGTGGAACGGGCCCGGTCATCGGCAGGGGTGCGAAGGGTCAGCCAATCGACGCTGAAATCGCCGCTCATGATTGCGCCCTCACCGTCCCAATGAGGTCAGAGACGATGGCTGCGGTTTCTGGCCACGTGAGGCAGCGGTCTGCCGCCTTTTTTGCCGCTTCGCCCATCTGCGCCCGCCGGCCGGCATCGCTGAGGAGGTGGGAAAGGGCCTCGGCGAACCCTGGCGCATCGTCCACGGCGACGAGGACGCCGGCCTCCTCCGGCACCACATCGGGCACGGCGCCGCCACGGCAGCCCACCACCGGCAGGCCCGCAGCCATCGCTTCGGCAAATACCATTCCAAATCCTTCATAGCGTGAGGCAAGGGCGAACACGTCGGCGCGGCTATAGAGTGTGCGGATCACCGTGTCGGGTGCCTCGCCGTGCAGTGTGACACGGTGGCTGAGCCCACGCTCTGCAATGTCATCTTTCAGGACAGCGGCGGCATTCGGGTCGCGGGTGAGGCTGCCCACAATGTCCACAGCAAAGGGGCGATCCGCCACCCGCGCCAACGCATCCACCAGGACGTCGAACCCTTTGCGGGGGCTGATGGAGGCGACCGACACAACGCGCGGTACAGCCTCTGGCGCTTTCGTAAGACCGCCCCAGAACGCCCTGTCGAGCCCTGGCGGTGCCACGGTCACAGGGGTGTTATCGGGGGCAAAATCGGCCCGCACCACAGCGGCGGTGTGGGGGCTCGTCACGAGAACAGCGGCGCATTCTTGGAGGGCGGCGCGCTCGTCGGCTCTGAACGCGGCGGCAACTTCAGGAGAAAGGCCCGTTTCAAGGGCGAGCGGATGGTGGACGAGCGCAATCATCGGCACCCCGACCCGCGCAAGGCCTTCGGCAGGGAGCCTTCCATAGGCAAGGCCGTCGACAATCAGGACATCGCCCGTTGCCGCCGCCAACCGGTCGATGGCGGTGGCCACGGTGGCAGCGTCCGGGTGCGGGAAGCCCTCCCCGAGGGCAAGCGTGCGCACCTTTTGACCTGTGGCCCTCAACGCCTCGATGAGCTGCCTGTCATAGACGTAGCCGCCCGTCAGCGTCTGAAGATCGCCGGGGTAGGCAAAGACGATCTCGCTCATCATCGTGCCGCAGGACGTCAGCGGGGAAGGTCAGCCTCGTACCAGGCGCGGGCGATGTGCGATTCGTTGAGCGTCACCCGCAGCCGCGTCACCGATTTAGCATCATCGCCCACCGCGCCTGAGGCGATTTCAGCGGCAAGCTTGTCGAAGATCCACCGGCACAGGACTTCGGTGGTGGAGCGCTCGGTCTTGAAGTCGTCCAGGGTGTCGAGGTTTTGGTAGTTCAGCGGCGTCAGCACACGCTTCAGAGCGTCGGCGGCAAGGCCGATATCAAGGACGATGTCGTTGGGGCCGAGGGCTTCGGTGAAGAACGTGGCGTCCACCACAAAGGTCGCCCCGTGCATCTGCTGTGCGGGGCCAAATGCCTCGCCCGGCAGGCTGTGGGCAATCATGATGTGGTCGCGGACTTCCAGGGCAAACATTTATTCGTCCTTGTTGGCGGGGTAGGTGATGAGGATGGCAAGTTGGGGCGCGTCGGGACGCATCAAGTCGGGAAGGCGGGCCGGCGCCTCGTGAAGGGGAACCTCAGCGGTGAAAAGGCGATCCAGGAGCGGATCGTCAAGCAGGCGCATGACTGCGGCAAGTCGACGCTTGTGGCCCCAACGTGGCACGCGGTCCGGCGGTATCACGCCGACTTGTGACGATTTGATGGACAATCTGCGCGCGTGGAACGGTCCCCCAAGGTCCACAGAGGCCTGTCGGGCACCGTGCCAACTTGCCTCCACAACGCGCCCTTCCATGGCGGTGGCGGCAATGGCGATGCGCAACCCGGCGTCATTGCCTGTGGCATTGATGGCAATGTCGAACCCATCACCCACGCGTTCGTGAGTGGCAAAGCGGGCTCCGAATGCCTCGACGATTTCGGCGCGTGACCCATCGCGGTCGCACACCGAAACGCGCGTGCCAGGAATGCGGGCTAGGAGCCGCGCAATCAACAGGCCGACCACCCCGGCACCCACCACCAACACGTCATCGCCCAGGGAAACCGCGCTGTCCCACACAACGTTGAGAGCCGTTTCCATGTTGGCGGCAAGGGTTGCGCGGCGGGCGGGAATGGCCTCGGGCACCACCGTGACGGCATCGGCACCGAGCGCAGCAACACTTTGGTGGGGGTGGAGGGCGAACACGGTGCGACCGGCCAAATCCCCCGGTCCGCCGGTCACCGTCCCCACCAGCGCGTAACCATATTTCACCGGAAATTGAAACGTGCCGGCTTGATGGGGGCAGCGCATTCGATCGTATTCGCTGGGTGGGATTTGGCCGTTGAGAACCAGTCGCTCCGTCCCGCGGCTCACCAGCGAAAACTGTGACGACATGACCACCGATTCTGGGTCCTCCGTCACAACCTCTTCGCACTTGAGGACGTACTTGCCCTTTTGTTGACACCACAGGGCTGTAGCGCGACCCGCGGGCTGGGGCTGAGAAGGGAACATGGGATTGCCTCGCGTTGTTAAGCCCTAATTAACACCTCCACGTCCGGGCGAACTGGTCAGCGGGCATTCATCTTGAATGTTGCACTGCGCCATAGCCGCTTCGAAGGAACTTCAATGCTCCAGGTGCCACTGAACGATATGCACTCGCATGCGAGTGTTTCGACGCTTGCCCAAGAGGATGCCAAAAAAGCCGATCGCGTCGTGATGATGCGACGCCTCTTGGTCGCAGCGCTGAACGTGTCGACTTTTCTCATTTTGGGCGGGCTGATGGCCATCGTCCTCTCCCACGGGGGGTGGACGGTGCTGAAAGGCTGCATGTTTGCCGCCTACCTCATCACCCTGCCGTGGCTGTCCATCGGGTTTTGGAACGCCATCATCGGGACCGCATTGCTGGCGCGCCAGCCGGCTGAGGATGATCCCCTCGCCCTGCGCGACAATCCCCTTTCGCCCATCACCACCCGCACCGCCATCGCCATGGCGGTGCGCAACGAGGCGCCGGAGCTTGCCATCGGTCGGCTGAAGGGCATGAGCGAGGACATCGTTTCCCGCGGGCTCTCCGCCCATTTTGACTTTCATGTCCTGTCCGACACCGACGATCCGGACATTGCTGAGCGCGAAGAGGCGCTGGTGGCAGCCTGGCAGGAAAGCTCTGCCATGGGCGGGCAAATTCACTACCGCAGGCGCACCGACAACCGCGGCTACAAGGCCGGCAACCTGGAAGAGTTCTGCGACGACAATGTCGACCGGTACGACTACTTCCTGCCGCTCGATGCCGACAGCTTCCTGTCCGCCAATGCCGTCGCCAAGCTGGTGCGCATCATGCAGGACCGGCCCGACCTTGGCATCTTGCAGACCCTTGTGGTGGGCACGCCCGCAAAGTCGTTCTTCACACGGGTGTTTCAGTTCGGGATGCGCCATGGCATGCGCGCCTACACCACGGGCTCTGCCTGGTGGCTCGGCGACTGCGGACCTTATTGGGGCCACAACGCCCTCATCCGCATGAAGGCGTTCCACGACCATTGCCGCCTGCCGGTCCTTAAAGGCAACGGACCCCTGTCAGGCCACATCATGAGCCATGACCAGGTGGAGGCGGTGCTGATGCGCCGCGCCGGCTACCACGTGCGCGTCCTTGCGGAGGAAGGGGAGAGCTGGGAGGACAACCCGCCCACACTGCCCGACTTCATCCGCCGTGAGCTGCGCTGGTGCCAGGGCAACATGCAGTACTTCAAGCTGCTGGGGATGCCTGGCCTCAAAGCCATGAGCCGGCTGCAACTCGTCCTTGCCATCTTGATGTATCTGGCGCCTGCGGCATGGATGGCGTTCGTTGCCCTCGGCTCGGCAACACTCTTCTTTCCTGCCGCGAGCGCCGATGCGGGGCCTTATCCTGTGGCGCTCGGCATGGGCCTGTTCGTGACCATCCTCGTCATGTCCCTTGCGCCTAAGATCATGGGGTATGTGGGCACCATCGCCAGCCAGCGACAAAGCGCGCGCTATGGTGGCAGGGTGCGGTTGATGGCCGGCGCTGTGGTGGAACTCCTGTTCTCGATCCTGATGGCACCTGTGGTGGCATTTGCCATCGCCATCTTCGCCCTTGGCCTCGTCTTTGGTGTGAAGCTTGACTGGCGTGCCCAGCCCCGTGGCGAGCGGCGCGTGGCGTGGGACGAGGCTTTGGTGTCCTTTGCCCCTCAGACGGTGATGGGCCTCGCGCTCGGAGGCGCCATTGCCTTCACCGCGCCAAGCATCCTGCCGTGGGCGGCGCCCATGCTTTTGGGTTTTGTCCTTGCCATCCCCTTCGCGGTGGTGACGGCGACGGAGGTGGCCGGGCGCATGTCGGTCAAGCTGCGCCTGTTTGATGTGCCTGAAGATCGCAGGGCGCCCCTGGTGCTGCGCCGCCTGCACGCGCGCCTTGCCATGGCCTGACAGGTTGGCCTCCTGGCCCGTGCCATTTCTTGATCCTTGTCAAGTAATGGTACGGGCGCTTGGGCCACGATGGCCGGCAAGAACAAGGGGGCCGCTCTATGGCGCTAAAATCCATCATCTGTCTGCTCAACGGATTTGAGCATGAAACAGCGGCCGCCGACGCCGCCTTGCAGCTTGCCAAGGACAACGGCGCTGACATCAGGCTTTTGCACATCACTTACCCCGTGCAGTCCTATTCCGGCTTTTTCGGCGAAGCAGCGATGGTGGGCGGCGGGTGGCAGGAGATTGTCGACCAGCAGAGCCAGCACCGCCTGTCCAAAGCGCGCAACATTGCTGAAGGGTTGATTGCCAAACACGGTCTCGGCTCGCCGGTGGACACACCGGCAGGCACGGCACGCGCTGCCTTTGTGCCGTTGGAGAACAAGACCACGGCTGACGTGGTGCGCCAGCTCAGCCTTTGCGACCTGATCGTGTTTGGCGCCGAGGCGGGCTCCTCCGACCTCAGCGATGCCTCCATCGCCGGCACGGCGCTGTTCTCCACCGGCCGCCCGCTATTGATGGTGCGGCCCAAGAAAGGCGATGCGCCCTCGTGGACCGGCAAGACCTGTGCCCTTGCCTGGAACGACAGCCCTGAGGCCATCCGCGCCGTGACCGGTGCGCGCGACCTCATCAGGACGGCAAGCAAAGTCCACGTCCTTGTCACCCATGAACGCTCAAGGGCCGACGATGCGCCCGAAAACACCGTGGTCCTCGACTATTTGGGCTCCCACGGTGTGACGGCCGAGTTCCATGCCGTCATGCGCGGTTCCGGGGCGGCGGCAGCGGCTGTGCTGCAGCAGGCCAAGGTGCTGGGCTGCGACTACCTTGTGATGGGCGCCTACGGTCACACAGTGTTCCGCGAGATGCTTCTGGGCGGCTTCACCGCCTATATGCTGGAAGAGGCGGAGATGCCTTTGGTCCTCGCCCACTGATGGAACCTCCGCGAAGACCCACGCCAAGCAAAGCCGCCGCGACCCGTGGCGGCCGAGGGGCGCCGGTGTGACCCCACATGTCTGCCTATACGGATCGATCAGGTCATTGCGTACGATCCGAACCCATGCGGCCTGTCATGCGCGTGATCTGCCATGATGCGAGAGGGTGTGATCGGCGACGAACTGGACCGCGATGCGCTGCTGCGCTCCATCGTGGAGACGGCGCCTGAGGCCATTTTCGTTGCCGACGATGAGGGCATGGTGGTGAGCTTCAGCCCCGCTGGGGTGACGATGTTCGGTGTCTCCCATGAGGAGATTGTCGGCCGCAGCGTCGGCGCGCTCCTGCCCAACCCCCACGGCACCGCGCCGTCATGTGTGGATGTCCTGTTCCCCTCCACCGATGCGCAGATCCCTGTGCGGCGGCAAAAGACCCGTGCGGTCCGTGCCTCAGGCGAGACCTTTCCTGTCCGTCTCACCACGGGCCGCTTCACCCAGGCGCGCCGGGTTTTCCATGTGGGGTTCGTGGAGGACATCACCCGCCATGAGGAGGTGCGCCAAAGGCTGGAGGACGCACAGTCGAAGCTTGAGCGCCTGACCCGCCTCAACGCGTTCGGCGAGATGGCATCGGCCTTTGCCCACGAAATCAACCAGTCGCTCACAGGGGCGGCAGGCTCCACCGAAGCGGCCGACCTTCTGGCCGAGCAGGCGGGCCTTGCCCCCGACCATCCGATCCGCGAGCGCCTGTCCGACAGCCTGTCCGACATCCACAGGACGGCCGGCATTGTCCGCCAGATCCGCCAGTTCCTGAAGACAGGCGAGCCGCAGATGCGGTTGGTGGACGCCAATGCCGTGACGCAGGAGGCTGTGGTGCTCGCCGCACTCAGCGCCGACCCGAAGGTGCGCATCACCTTCGTGCCCGACCCTGCTCTGACGATGCTTCTGGTAGACCCGATGCAGCTTCAGATCATCGTCATCAATCTCATCACCAATGCGCTCGATGCGGTCATGCATACGGCAAGCCCTGCCATCACAATCGCCACCCATCTGGACGAGGCGGCGGTGCGTGTGGTGGTGACCGACAATGGCTCAGGCATCGTGCCCACTGTGGCCGAGCACATGTTCGAGC
>JBCDCF010000082.1:0-9906 GCA_039182345.1 Pseudomonadota bacterium | reverse complement strand
GTTGCCGTTCCCGTACTAGGGTGTGAACCCATAAATGGCGCGCGCTGCGCGATGTCCCGGCGTGCGTTGGCAAGGCGCGTGGACACAGGAAACCCGGATGGTTTTCAAGTCCGCGCAACGATGCCAGCGTGCGCCGGGACCCCGCCCGAAGGGTTCGCCAGGGCCGGCCCACCACAGGCGAAAGCTTCGTTGAATATGCAAAGGCATGTCCTTCCTCAGCGTTCCCCTGTGGTGAACCGGCCCTGACGAACGCAGCACGTGCCATTTATGGGTCCACACCCTAGGAAACGGGGCGGTCCATGGACCGGTGCGCGATGGGCACGGCAAGAAGCGTCACGACGCCCACCACTAGGAAGACCGCAAGATAGCTCTTGGTTTCAGCCAAAAGGGCGCTGCACACGGCAAAGCCAAGGCTGCCGCCAAGCATCTGTATGGTCATGTTGATGCCATTTGCCTGACCTTGCTTGTCCTTCGGGACAGCGTTCATCTGGCCACGGCGGACAGGGATCGCGATGCTCGGCATCGATGCACCCCACAGGATCAGGGTGAGGAGGGTGAGGATGTAGTTCTGCTGGAGCGTTGCGAGCGCCAGCAGGATGATGGCGCCTCCGTGTAGGACCGCCCCGCGCACGAACGTATATCGGGAGCCGAACCGGTCCGTCGACGTTCCGACCAGAACTGACGTGGCAAGCGTTGGCAGGATCGCCAGGGAAACCGCAACCCCCGACATGACGGGCGATTTGCCCAGGACGTCTTGGAAATACTGTGCCACGAAGACGAAGATGACGATCTTCTCAAATTGGAAGATCGCAAAAATCACAACGCCCCCTCCAAACGCAGGGATTTTGAGGAGCGAAAGGTCCAGGAGTGGCGTCGGGCATGTGACTTCCGTTCGCACAAACAGGAAAAGCATTGCAAAGCCCGCTGCGAGGAGGCCAAGCGTCCAAGGCGACATCCAACCCCAGCCGGGACCTTCCATGACGCTCATGACAACACCCAAAAGCGCGATGACCAGGAGGATGGGCCCGGCAATGTCCAACCGCGTCGGTGCATCGGAGGTCTTGCGCTGCTCCCGGTCGTAGGACGGCGACCATGCAAGCCAAAGCACAACGACAATGGCGATGAGGGCAGGAATGCCGATCCAGAAGATGAAGCGCCATGACAGCGTCTGTGTGAGTAAGCCGCCGATCAGCGGGCCTGAGGCCATGAAGATGCCGCCCACCGTTGTCTGATAGCCAAACGCCACGCCTCGCTTTTCCGGCGCGAACGCGGCTGTGATCAGGGCAATCGACGTCGGAAAGATGAGCGCTGCGGCGATGCCCTGGAGGGCCCGAGCCGCAATCAGCGTCGCGCCATCGCTCGCCACTGCGGCCAGCACTGAGGCGAGGCCGAAAAGCACTGCGCCGGCAGAAAGATAGCTTCGTCGGCTGAAATGGTCGCCGAGGCGGCCGGCGATGGCGACAGCGCAGGTGAAGCTCAACAAATACGCATTGACCACCCAGTGGGCCGCCGAGGTGGACAGCGCAAGGTCTTCTGCCATGGACGGGAGGGCGACCGAGACGATGGTTTCATCCAGCACGATGAGACCGAGGACGCCGCTCATGGCTGCCAGCAGCCACCAAGGTTTGTGATTGTCAGCCAGCATGTGTCGTCAGATCACCCGGTTGCATGGTCACTGACGCACATTGGCCGGACTGTGCACAACCGCGCAATGACCGTCAGGTGCCATGAAGGATCAACCAAAGGAGCGTCCTTTCACGCCATTGCGCGCAGGCGCGACAAGGGTGTGCTGCCGGAGCCTTGGATCCGAAGCCGTTCGCAGCCTATGGGCTCCAACTGTGCGTGAGCGGCTGTCTCGTGTATCATTTGAGATCTTGAGCCCTCTGGGTGGGGATAGGTCTAATGGATGATGGCGCGCTTCAAGAATTGAAAAAAGGTCTGGAAGCGGTCTGGTCGGCCGGTGACTATAGCTTTGTCGCCAAAGGACTTGAGGCGAGTTCGCAAGCCTTCTTGCAACGCCACGCGATTGCCGACGGGGAAAGGGTCTTAGACCTTGCCTGCGGCACAGGGCAACTGGCCATTCCCGCCGCCCGCGCCGGTGCAGCGGTCACCGGTCTTGACCTTTCAGAACCCTGGATCGAGCAGGCAAAGGCCCGGGCGGCGGCAGAAAACCTCAACATCCACTTCAAGGTGGGGGATGCTGAAGCGCTGCCCTTCGACGATGGGGCGTTCGACCTCGTCATCAGCCTGATTGGCGTGATGTTCGCCCCGCGGCCTGAGCGCGCTGCGGCGGAAATGCTGCGTGTGTGTCGCAGCGGCGGGCGGATCGTCCTTGGCAACTGGACCGCTGAAGGGTTTGTGGGCGACTTTTTCGGGACGGTGGCAAAGCATGCGCCGCCGCCAGATATGCCCTCACCTTTATTGTGGGGTGATGAGGCGAGCGTGCGCCAGCGCCTTTCCCCAGGCTCTGCCGATATCAGCCTTCAGCGTATGATGCTCCACTTCGACTATCCTTTGCCGCCAGAGGCTGTGGTCGATCATTACCTTGCCCATTTCGGACCCACCAAGCTTGTGGCCGAGGCCCTTGATGGGGACGCAAGGCATGCGCTCCGCAAAGACCTCATCGCCTTGTTCGAGGCCGCCAACACGGCCACCGACGGCACCACGCAGACACCTGCCGAGATCCTGGAAGTGGTCGCCACCCGCGCTTGAGGCGCCTTGGCCACGCCACCTGCGCTCCCATCGCCTGTGTACACCCTGGGCGGCGTTGCATTAGTCTCCCGGCAAGGTGCGCTGACGCGCCCCAACACAAAAGGTAGCCAGGGAGTGACTTTATGAAGAAGCGCCTACTCGGTTTCGCCCTTGCGGGGGCGATTGCCGCAGCCATGCCGCCAGCACCGGTGGTCGCACAGGACGGGGAGCTGTTCATCCCGCTCCTGACCTATCGCACCGGTCCGTTTGCCGGCTCAGGCATCCCCATTGCCGATGGCATGCGCGATTACCTGACCATGTTGAACGAACGCGACGGCGGCATCGGCGGTGTGAAGATCAACATCGAAGAGTGCGAGACAGGCTACAACACCCAAAAGGGCGTTGAGTGCTATGACAGCCTGAAAGACCGCAATCCTTTGATCGTGAACCCCTATTCCACAGGCATCACGCTCCAGCTCATCCCCAAGGCTTCCGTCGATGGCATTCCCGTCCTGTCCATGGCCTACGGGTTGTCGGCCGCAGCGGACGGCAATGTCTTCCCTTGGGTGTTCAACCCGCCGCTCAGCTATTGGGACGGTGCGTCTGCCGTCGTCAAGTATATCGGCGAGCAGGAAGGCGGTCTTGAGAACCTCAACGGCAAGACCATCGGCTATATCTTCCTGGATGCCGGGTATGGGCGCGAACCGATCCCCCTCCTGGAAGAGTTTGCCAAGGAGTACGGCTTCAAGCTCACCCAATATCCTGTGCCGTTCGACACCATGCAAAACCAGTCCAGCCAGTGGCTGAACGTGCGCCGCGACAGGCCGGACTACATGGTCATGTGGGGTTGGGGTGCCATGAACCCGACGGCGGTACGCGAAGCGGCCAAGGTGCGCTTCCCCATGGACAAGTTCATTGGCGTGTGGTGGTCCGGCGGCGAAGATGACGCCCGCCCCGCAGGCGATGGCGCCAAGGGCTATAAGACGATGAACTTCAATGGCGTGGGCCAGGACTTCCCCGTCATTCAGGACATCCTCACCCACGTCTACGACAAGGGTTTGTCGGGCGTGTCCGACAAGTCGCGCATTGGTGAAAACCTTTATAACCGCGGCGTCTACAACTCCTACATCATGGCAGAGGCCATCAGGACCGCGCAGGAGATGACAGGCAAAGCCAACGTGACTCCTGCCGATGTGCGCGCCGGCCTTGAAGCGCTCAACATCACCACTGAGCGCCTTGAAGAGACCGGGATGACAGGGTTCGCCAAGCCCCTGCAACTGTCTTGCACCGACCATGCCGGCCAGTCCGACGTCTACATCCAGCAGTGGAATGGTGAGAGCTGGGAGCAGGTGTCCGACTGGTTCTCCCCCATGGTGGAGAAGGTGCGCCCCATGCTGGAGGCGGCCGCACAGACCTATGTGGAGACCAACCAGCCCTGGCCCAAGCGTGAGGTGCCTTGCGCCACCACCGGTTAAACCGGTGCTGCCCCGCGCAGGTGTGTGACATCTGCGCGGGGCCGTTCTGCCGGCACCCCGTCCACACCCTCGGAGAGGGGCGCCCAATCAAGGAGAAACGCCATGAAGACAGTTTTCGGCGCTGCTTTGGCGCTGATGATGATCGTAGGCAGCGCTGTGTCGTCCCTTGCGGCGACCATCACCGCCACCATCACCCACATTGACGTCAAAGCGCGCATCATCGTGGTGGACAGCCGCGCCTTCCACCTGGGCACGACCATCAACATCGGCGCCTTTAAAGTCGGTGAGAAGGTGACGGTGGTGTACGAGCGCAACAATGGTCAGTTGCGCATCGTGACCATCAAAGCCGCTTAACGGGGAGCGATAGAGCCAAGAGCCCTCTCGCCACCCCCACGACGGTGTCGCCCGCCGCCAGCAACGGCGGGCGGCACTGATCAGGTGGCTTCGGCGTCGAGGCCGTTGCCTGCCCGCCGCGCGCCAGGATGCAGCGCAGCGCCCAGAATATGCTCTGACTTGTGGATCACATGCTGTGTCGCGCCCACAATCAAGGGGTCGGGCGGCTGGACGATCTTGTGATCCTTCCCCGGATAATCGATGGAGTTGAGGAAGTGCAGCATGCAGTTGAGCCGTGCGCGTTTCTTGTCGTCCGACTTGACAATCACCCAAGGGGCGTCGGCGGTGTCGGTGTAGAAGAACATCGCCTCCTTGGCCTCTGTGTATTCGGACCACTTGCCCAAGCTTGCCTTGTCGATGGGTGACAGCTTCCACTGCTTCAGCGGGTCGGTCTCGCGCGATTCAAAGCGCCGCCTCTGCTCGTCTCGCGTGACGGAGAACCAATACTTGTAGAGCCTGATGCCCGATCGTGTGAGCATCCGCTCAAGCTCAGGCGTTTGGCGCATGAACTCCAAGTAGTCGGTGGGCGAGCAAAAGCCCATCACCCGCTCCACACCGGCGCGGTTGTACCAAGAGCGGTCGAACAGAACCATTTCGCCGGCAGTGGGCAGGTGCTCGATATAGCGCTGGAAGAACCACTGGCCGCGCTCCACCTCAGACGGCTTGTTGAGGGCGACCACACGGGCGGTCCTGGGGTTCATGTGCTCGGTAAAGCGCTTGATGGTTCCGCCCTTGCCGGCCGCATCGCGCCCTTCAAACAAAAGAACGAACTTCTGGCCCGTCTCCTGCGCCCACAGCTGAACTTTCAGGAGTTCGGACTGTAGCTTGGCCTTCTTCTTCTCATAGTCGGGCCGGCGCATGCGCTGACTGTAGGGGTACTCGCCAGACTCGAATGCGTGGCGGATGGCCTCGGGATCACGGCGCATCTCAGCCAGTCGCTGAAGCTTCTCAGCGACGGTCGGTTCATCGGATCGGGCCTCGGCCGGTTGGGTCGGCAAGGGCCCCGCGGCGGGCTCCGCCGGGACGGTCGGGGTGGGCGTCGGCGCGGGGGCCGCCGCTTCAGGGGGCGTCTGCGTTGAATTCGCTACGTTTTCTTGCGCATCAACTTCGTTTTCTGAGGTGACCAAGTGGTTCACTCCTTCGACATCTACGGCCAATTGCAAAAAAGACTGACCGCACTTTCATCGTATGCCCGCAATGGTACGCCGGCTCACAGATTTCACAAGGTCAGGACCGCGCCAAAACGCCAGTGTTGAACGCACTGTCGCGCGTGTTGGAGATCGCGTGCCGAATGGCCATGCGCAAGGACGCCGCCGGTTCCGTTCGGGCCGAACAGAGCCGGTTGAGACACCCTCACAGTCAAGTCTGGCGCATGTGTTCCGCGCCCGACCTGATCCAGATCAAGCAAAACCTCGTTGGCGCAGGATCTGTGCAGGTTTTTGGCTGGCACGCAGCAGGCAAGAACGTGCCTGCGTCACATCGAGTTGGAGGACCCCGCAAGGGCGATGGCCGACAGCGCCAGGAGCGGCGTGACGAAGATGGTGAGCCAGAGCCGCAGTGTGGCGTACCAGCGCGGGCCGGCGCGCCCGAAGGCGATGATATCGTAGACCCCTGCCGCCACGAAGGCGACAGCAAGGACGGCAAGGGCGGACGGGCGCGTCAGGAAGGCGGCGAAGAATGCTGCGAGCGAGGGCAGCACGGACCACACGAACTGGACTTTGCTGCCGCTGGACAATGCGCGCCCCCAGTGGACGCCGCCCAAGAACGCCAGGATCACGAAGCCATAGGCGGTGATGGCCGTCGCCGCAGTCGATTGCCACCCCGAAGGGCCCACCCACAGCGCAATGGTGGCAAGGGCGAAGGGAAGAACACCGGCAATCCCAAGGACCAAAGGGGCAAGGGGGATGGAGGCGAGGGGGCCTGACGTGATCGGGTTTTTCATGGGCGGGCCTCGCGGTGGTGGGTGCGCGGTGATGATGGCGCATCGAACCCCCCAATCAACCCCGCATCATCGGCCGCCGAAGGGGTGTGCGGTTCAATTGCGCCGGAACACAATGCCGCCCACGTAGCCTGTGACCAGGGCAAGAAGCACCACGCCGAGGCCGTAGAAGAGGGGCCGCTCGGTGGCAAACCAGAAGAGGCTCTGTTCAATCCCCACCTTGGCGACGGTGAAGACCGCTTCGGTCGTGTCAAGCCGCACGCCGTCGGCAAACAGGTGGGTGGTGACGGTGTAGTCGCCATCATCGATGAGGGGGGGCAGGTGGATGAGTGTGCGAAAGAACATGTCGGTCAGCCGCGTCACGGCGCCCACATCCTCCACGAACAGGGCATCATCCTGGCGCACGCGCACCACCGCTTCCTTGAAATCGGCCCGTGTGCGGATGTTGGCGGTGAGGGAGGCAAGGGACAGGCGCTCGTCCGCATACTCCGTCAAAAGGTGGCCTGCATCGGGTGTGGTGTAGACGGCAAAGAAGGACGGCATGTCGGCGAACACGGTGCCTTCAGCGTTCACCCAAATGCCCGCTACGCGCTGCTTTTGCTGGACGAGAAGCGTTTCGGAGGGGCCTTCCACCACCACCACAAGCTCATACTTGCCGGCGCGCGAGACGGTGGCGTGGTCCCTCTCCACCACGCCGAAGAGGGCAAGGTGGGTGCCTGCAAAGTTGGCGCTTACTTCGATGGAGGGGGTGGACAGGGCGACCACCATGGTCTCCGCCCGCGCCACAGAGGCGGACAGAACCAGGAGGAGGGCGGCAAGGAGGCGGCCCATCACGGCGCAATCACGGTGACGGAGAAGAGATCATCAGGCGGCACCACAAGGCCGAAGGCAAAGCGCACGCCGACGGCAAGAACAAGCAGACCGAGGAGGGCGCGCAAATGCTCCCCCCGCATGGCCTGCCCCATGGAGGCGCCCATCTGCGCGCCAATCACACCGCCGATCATCAAGATGAAGGCAAGGACCACGTCGACCGATTCTGACGCCAGCGCGTGCATCACCGTCGCAATCCCCATCACCCCGACAATTTGCACAAGCGACGTGCCGACCACCACGGAAGTGGGCACCTTCAAAAGGTAGATGAGCGCCGGCACCATGATGAAGCCGCCGCCAATGCCAAGGAGTGTGCCCAAAAAGCTGATGGAGAGCCCGAGCGCGATCACCGGCAACACGGAAATGTAAAGGCGCGAGCGTCGGAAGCGCACCTTCAAGGGGAGCTTGTGGATCCACCGATGGGCCCCGCCCCGGCGCACGGGGGCCAGTGCCTGCCCCTTCTTGCGGGCGGCGCGGTTGCGCAAGATGGCGCGCACGGCCTCGTTGAGGGTGAGGCCGCCGATGGTGGCGAGAAAGATGGTGTAGCAGATGGCGATCACGAGGTTGAGCTGGCCTGCGCTGCTCAACACCGCAAAGAGTTCAGCCCCAGCAAGCGCCCCCGCACCGCCAGAGGCAATCAAGATGCCGGCAAGCTTGAAGTCGATCCCATCACGCCGCCAATAGGCAAGGGCGCCTGAGGTGGAGGAGGCGACAATCTGCGGTGTGACGGAGGCGACCGCCACCGACGGGGGGATGCCTGAGAAGATCAGCAGCGGCGTCAACAGGAAGCCTCCGCCGACGCCAAACAAGCCGCTGATGAGCCCCACCGCGCCGCCCATGGCCAACACCACAAGGACGCTGACCGGCATTTCGGCAATGGGCAGATAAATGTCCACGGACGGTGCGTCCTCAGATTAGGCGCGAAAAAGACGGGTCCGGCAGGCCGGGTGGGGGCGTTGGGTCTGGCTGCGCCATCAAGGAACGGCAACGGCCATGAACGCCCCCCGAACAAGTGACACGAGCCCCCGAAAAGCCCTTTTGGCAAGGCGGATGGCGATCAGCCCCGCGATCCACGCCAGAAGGCTCCAAAGGAACATGATGAGTATGCGAAGGCCGCGCGCGGCAACGCGGAAGGCGCGCAACGTGGTCTTGCCCGTCAGCTCCGCCACAACGCGGGAGCGACGGCCGAAACGGCTTGTGAAGGTTGCCATGGTCCGCGCGTCGGCTGTGGTGCGCACGTGGCGCATCAGCTTCACAGCATCGGCTGCCCCCGCATTGCGCGCCATGGTGGACACGTTGGCGAACGTCCCTGCCAACTCAGCCCGCGCCGCCGCCCTTGTGAGGGGGACAGCACCTGGTGCCACAGGCAAGGACGACGGGCCGGGCCTGCGCTGGGCGGCAACACGCGCCAGGCGCGTCAGCGTGGTGGTGAACTCCACCGTCAGATTGCCGGTCCGCTTGGCCACCTTCAGGACCGAGATGGCAGCCTTCACCACAAGCGAGGAGCCGCCGGTCGCAATGGTCGCCGCCTCCGCTGCAAGGCCGATGCTGGCAAGGGTCAACAGGAAGCGCGAATAGTCCTCGCCGATGGCAGCTTTGCCGCCCTCTGAGATGATGTCGCGCACATCGCCCACCACCGTGAGGTCGGAGACGACGGCACCGGCAAGCCCTGCCGCGCTGTCAGCCTCGCCGGTGATGTAGGCGCCTGCAAAATCGCCAGCGTTGCGCACGATGGTGGCAAAGGTCCCCTGGGCATCCACCAGTGCGATGGTGGCCTCTTCTGACACCGGTTTGCCGAGCTCATCACCGAGCGCTGCGTATTGGACGGCGCCGTCGATGTCGCCTTCATCCACTGCGGCGACCACTTTTTCAGACAGTGTGTCGCCAGGGGTTGCCGCCTGGAGGGACTGGCGCACCTCCGCCTCGCTGAAACCGCGATAGAGCCGTGGGGCGGCAAGGGTCAAAAACAGGACAGTGATGACGGACAGGGCTGTGGCGGTCTTGAAGATCCCCATGGTTTTGGTCAACTCCACGCCGCCGATCCGCCGTGCCCACCCACCGGCACAGCGGTCCTCAAAACTACCCTTGGACAAACCCTAGCATAACTGAGGCCATCCTGGGGCTGATGGTGCCCCTTGCCGGTTGATATCCCCTTACGAGGCCGCGGGTAAGGGGCTTGCCGCCTGCCGCGCTGCTGGGGTGCGTCGGTTTGCACAGCGCTGCCAGCTTGGCTAGGACCGGGCCATCAGCGGGGATAGGCATGAACGACATCACAACGGCATTGCGGGCCGAGGCACGCAACACGCCCGTCAGCGGCATCATCGAAGCGGTCAGTCATGGACGGGAGAAGGAGGGCCTGATCCCCCTTTGGGTGGGTGAGGGGGATCTGCCCACACCGGCCTTCATTGCCGATGCTGCCACAAAAGGCCTTGCCGACGGTGAAACGTTTTACACCTACCAGCGCGGTTTGCCCGAAATGCGCCAAGCCTTGGCCAACTATTACGGCCGCCTCTACGGCGGCACGTTCGATCCCGATCG
>JBCDCF010000081.1:0-9936 GCA_039182345.1 Pseudomonadota bacterium | reverse complement strand
GTGGGAAAACGCCCTCTTCATCCTCACCAGCGTCATGTCCCACGCCAAGGCCGACAAGGCCATTTGCGATGCAGGGCTGAAGGCCCAGTCGGTGGATTCAGGCCTTCCCTTCATCTACGGGCGCGACGACGTTGAGTACGTGAAGTGCTCTGACGAGCATGGCGTCATCGCCGATCCCGAGGGCGTCTTGAAGATCAACGAAAAGCTGCGCCTCGTGCCTGGCCACTGCGACCCCACCTGCAACGTGCACGACTTTTATGTGGGTGTGCGCAACGGCAAGGTGGAGGTGGTCTGGCCTGTCTCCGCCCGCGGCAAAGCGTACTGACGCGCGCCAATCTGGGAGGGGAGCGATGCAAACCACGGTGAATCCGCCGGAAGGCGCCGCGAAGGCCGGTGAGGGCATCCTCATCGTGCCGGAAAGCGTGTGCCCTCAGCTTGTGGGCCGCGATGACGCCTTCAAGGCTGTGGAGGCAGTCTTTGCAGCCATGGCCAGCGGCGAGGCCCGCAACTTCCCCGTGGTGCGCGAAACCCTCGGCCATGCCGACGCCGTCTATGGCTTTAAGTCAGGCTTCGACAAAGCCGGGCTGGCGCTGGGGCTTAAGTCAGGCGGCTACTGGCCAGGCAATGCCGACCGTGGGCTCACCAACCACCAGTCCACGGTCATGCTGTTTGATGCCGACACCGGGCGCCTATCGGCCGTCGTCGGCGGCAACTATCTGACGGCGGTGCGCACGGCAGCGTCCTCATCCGTTTCCATCGCCCACCTTGCCCGCAAGGATGCCAAGGTATTGGGGATGGTGGGGGCGGGCCACCAGGCCGCCTTCCAGTTGCGCGCGGCCGCCGAACAGCGCGCTTTCGAGCGCGTTGTCGCCTGGAACCCTCACCCCGACATGTTGCCTAAGCTTGCCGCCGTTGCCGAGGAAATCGGCTTGCCCTTCCAGGCCGTGGAGGCAGAGGCCGTCGGGGCAGAGGCGGACTTCATCATCACCATCACCTCAGCCTTCGAGCCACTGTTGATGGCCGACTGGATCAAGCCCGGCACCCACATTGCCACCATGGGCACCGACACCAAGGGCAAGCAGGAGGTGGATCCGGAGCTGATGGCCCGTGCGGGCGTCTTCACCGACGAGGTGGAACAGTCCATCACCCTTGGCGAAACTCAGCACGCTGTGGCGAACGGTGTCATCGCCGCGGACGCCATCACCCCCATAGGCGATGTCATCAACGGGGCCCACAAAGGGCGCACGTCAGAGGACGAAATCACCCTGTTCGACGGCACGGGCGTTGGCCTGCAGGACCTTGCCGTTGCCGCCGTCGCTGCCCGCATCGCCGAAGACAAGGGACTGGCAAGCCGCGTCGCTTTCTAGCGCGCTTGCCGCTCAGGTTGGATCAATCTGAGCGAAGAGCAATTGCGCCAGATATTGGGTGCGAGCAGGCCTTCATCGGCTTGGTTTGATCCAAACCGAGTGGATGAAGGCGTGCTCTAGCAAACGTACCCCTCGATCCGGGTGAGATCGGGCTAAGAGGACATGCGCTGGACCTGAAGACCTGTGGTGGCGGGGCGCTGCCGACGGTCGGCGCTGTGTCAGCCCATGTACGCCTGGTAGGCGAAGCCATCCACCTCGGGCTGGAGTGTCTGGTGGTCGCAATAGGGGCACCGGGTGACCGTGCAGCGGGGCTCCAACGGTGCCTCGTCCACCCAATGGGTGGGAAGAAAAATCACCTTGCCGTCATCGTCATAGCCTGTGCGCAGGGGGACGATGTCACTCAGCGTCTTGTCGATCGTTCTGGCGTGATGGGTCATGGCGTTTCGCCCTCCGAGGACGTGTGTGCGTTTTGGAGAGGATTGGGTTGGCTCCCAGTGAGGAGCGTGAGGAGCTGCGCCTGGTTGCGCGTGCCCGTCTTGCAATAGGCCGATTTCAGATACTGGCGGATGGTGCCCACCCGCAGTTTCAGCCGAGACGCCACCGTCTTGACGTCCAGGCCGTAAAGCATGCCAAGCGCGATCTGCGCTTCGCGAAGTGTGAATCCGTAGAGCGCCATAAGATCTTCGGCCGACCACGGGGGTGGCTGAAGCGGGCGCAGGACGATGGTGCCGTCCCCTGAGCCGATTTCACCGCTCGGGAACGCCTCGGCCACCCAAAGCGGGCCGCCATCGCACGGTTGCAACAAAACACTTGCAGGGTGCCCGGCAGCCACGCTGTCAGCCAGCTGGCGGACGCGACGCTTCACCTCTGGCCCGGCGGCCTGAAGGTGGGGCCCTGAGGGATGAAACAGGCTGCGCGGCACCGTCCCATTGGCCTGTGAGGGCAAGACTTTTCCTTCGCGCATCTGCATAATGCCCGCCTGGGGCGCAGGCCGCAGTTGCGCCAGCGGATCGGCAGCGCCATTGGCAGGGGCTGGCAGGGCATTCGCGTGGCCAAGCGTCCTGCTGGCCGGATGAGGCATTTGCTTTGGGGCCGTATAAGCTTTAAGCGCAATCACCGTCATGACGGGTGCCTCGAATGCTTGTTAACGTCGGGTCTGCCGTGTCTCAGCCTTAATTCAGCCCAACGTTAGACCAGCGCTGCGAAAAAAGCGTGATAAAAGTGTGAATCCTGAGGGCCTAAGGCTGAAAATTTTTCGCCTAATCGTTTTAGGATTGAACGAGTTGCATTCTTGCCGGAGGCGCCCACACCTCCTGGTGGCAGATTGCAGCCACCACACGTAAGGCCCATGTGGCAGGGCAGGTGGTGCCGCGGTCAACGGCACACCCAGTTGACCGCAAGACTGGCCTCGCCAACCCCTTACCGCACCGCATCCTCAAGGCCCGGATGGACCTTCAAAGCGCCATTGCCGGACCGGGTCGGCTCATTCGGCAAGAAGGGCGGCGCGGTCAACAGGCTGTTGAGGTAGACGATCGGGTTGAACGTTGCAGGATTGGTGGAGGCGCGCACACCATCCACCAACTGCCGTGCGGCATGGGGCGCAGCAACGCTCGTTCCGTTGAGTGACAGGTGGCTGCCACTGCGCACACCGGCAACGCGCACCCCGGGGCGCACAAGGGACCGGTCGCTCACCTGCGCGAAGTTGGGCTCGCGCATGCCCGGCCCTGAGGTGCCCGAATAGTCGGCCATTCGCGGCGCATACTCGCGCATCACATAGCCGCCCACCACCACCGTGTTGACCCCTGTCGCAAGCCCGTTGAAGGCCCCTGACCGGCGCACCACCGAGCCAGGAGGTACAGGGTCCACCGCAAGGGGCCGGCCCATATGGTCGAACCGCACATAGTCAGGATCGTCGAAGTAGGACTGTTCGCCGAGCCTGCGGTGGCCCAAGGGGGTGTCGTCCCTCTGGATCCACGCCTCAAGCCGTTCGCCTTCGGCAATGGCGGCTTCCACCTCCACCGTCCAAACGCCGTTGGGGGCAGCGTCCCTGTGCTCGGGCCAAGGCTCTGTGGGCGCAAGGGCAATGAGGATGCGCTTCAGTGAGGGCCCGCTGCTGCCCCAGGGAACATCATCGTCGACCCGTACGCGGGCGACGATGGTCTGGTCGACCACGCTGCCCGACCGGTCCGTGCGCGCCAACACCTTCGCCTGGGAAAGGGGGATGGTCTGGCGCGTGCCCCCTGGCAGCGTGATTGCAAGGTCAGGGGTCGCACCGTCGGGCATCCAGATCTCAAGATAGCTGGACGTCGTGTCCCCAGGCGGCACGCGCCAGGGCATGGTCAACCTCGTTCTGCCCCGTGGCGAGGCGTCTTTAACGGCATGGCCCCGTGCAAGGTTCCTGTTGCCTGAGGGGACCACCACCACGCAGGCCTGTTGAGTGCAATTGCGATAGTCGTCCGACATCAAGTCGAACGCGCGGGCGATGAACTGCCCGCCATCATGGCGCCCTGCCGACACGCCATAGCTGAAGTTCACCACCAGAGAGACAGGTTTGCCCACGTGGTCGCCGATGGTCCGCGCCCTGTGCATCACGTATTCCAGCGCTGACACGAGGGCCGCACAGTACTGGTAGCCTGAGGTGTCGCGGGTGACGACTTTGGGGATCTGCACGGTGACAATGCGCGTGTCCACCATGTCCGCATCGGCGGGTGCGCCTGCGGCAAGGTCAAGCACATGGGTGCCGTGGCCGAAGCGCTTGGCAAGGTGAGGGGGATCGTCGCTGGCAAAGTCGATGATGCCGAGCGCTGCAAGGGCGGCCTCATCGTCCTCAGGATAGGCGGCAATGGCGCGGTCGATGTCACCGCGCACCCACTCGCGCCCGAAAGGCACAGGGTCGGTGCCGTTGTGGGGGGCATCCTGGATCCAGGCATAGTCCACACGGGTGCGGATCCTGCCGTCGGTGTGGCGATGGCGGAACCGGGCGTGAGCCATGTTGATGGCATCGTCAATCACAGCCACCACCACCACCTTGTCGGCGGTGAGATCGGTGGGGTCAGACCATCGCGGCGGGCGATAGGTGTGCCCGTGCGGCGCGATGGAGGCGTCGCGCAAGGGTGCCGGCATCACCATCGTCTGCGTGGCACTGCAGGCGGCCTGGTAGGGCGTCGTCCCCGCTGGAATGGGGATCACCGCAGTGTTCTTGCTCCACGCCGGATCAAGGGGCGAGGGGAGCGGCACATAGGTGTTCGCAATGGCGATCAGATGCTGAAATGCGTTGCGATTGCGCTCCAGGAAGGTGGCGTCGAAGTCGAACCCATGGCCTAAAATCCACTGGCTGGCAGGGTCCAGATCACAGGCGCCTTGGGCGTCGAGGGGATCGTCGTGCCAGCCGTAGGTCACGACCAGGCGTCCCCGTTCCACTCTCTCAAAGCCTTATCCCACATCCAGGCGAGCGTGTCGGAGCCGTCGTCGGCGGTCAGGTTCACGCAGCCGCCAAGGTTGGTGACGGCCTGTTGGGCGCGCGGGTCGGGCGTTGGCGGGTGTGGCAGGTTCGGCGCGTACTGGCGCCAGTCAAAGTCCAGATCGCCAATCCCGTGGCCATTGAAGGACTTGCCGTTGATGGTGCCGCCGTTCGTTGCGCGCGCAATGATGTAGTCGGCAAGGACGTAGCCCAGCGCCATCCCGGCAATGCTGTCGGCGGGGAAGTGAACCCCTGCAACGGTGCGGTTCACCGAAATCCTGTTCGCCACCTTCAGAAGCATCAGCCTGAGGTCGGGATAGGGCCGAGGCGTTGCCATCAAGGCCCACAACACAAGCGCCATGGCGAAGGACTGTGAGGCGTGGCCGCTCGGCATGGCGCCGTGGCCAGGCGTTGCGATCATCGGCTGCATTTGCGCTGTGTACTGGTCCGGCCGCAGCGCTGCCACCTGGTGTTTCAGGCGCATCGCCACCTTCATCACGAAGGAGCGCACAATGAACAAAAGGTCCAGCGTGTGTGGCGTGCGATCGGTCTGGAGGGAGACGATGTTGCCGAAGAAGTGGAACGGCAAATCCACCTGCGCCAAGATCTCCAACGCCCTGTCGTTGCGCAGGTCCGCATAGTTCGACACAAGCTCGGTCTGTGCGTAAAAGTCGGACGGTCTCGGCCGGGTCAAAGTGTAGATGGTGTGGGACGGCAGCCAGCGCATCCCGCCGTGGTTTTGCGGTGCGCCCAGGCAAGACAGTGTGGCAACGACGTTTTCGTTCTGGCCCGTACCGCTGGACCGGCCCTCCACATTGATGCGGCCCAAAAGGTCGGCCTCTACAATGTGGGCGCGCACCACGCGGGACCAGTAGTTCATCAGGTTGGGGTCGGCCCCCGGCAGCGCATCGATGGGGTTGGCCGAGGCTGGTGTGCCGACAATCCCATCGCGGGAGAGCATCAACGCCGATGCAAAGCCGACGCTGTAGGATTCGCCCGAGGCTTCAGCCCCTGAGGCCCCCGAAGCGCCCGATGCTCCAGACGCACCCGACGCCCCTGATGCGCCCGACGCCCCTGACGCTCCCGATGCGCCAGACGCCCCCGATGCCCCTGACGCTCCCGACAAAGCCTGCATGAAGTCACCTCGAAAAAACGGTTTGGTTTAATCTGTTGGGACGCCAGCATGCTTTAAGGCGCGGGCCCAGTCTTTACCTGTACGGTAGTCCTTCGCCGGATGGGTGCGGGTATAGGCTTCCACCGTCAAGTTGGGCTCCCGCGCCAGGAGTTCGGTGGCCGCCTCGCGCGCTTCGTCCTCCCGCCCCAGCATCTGAAGGGCGATGGTGCGCACGCGCAACGTGGAGGTGTGGCGCCGATTGGCGGTCAGCGACTGATCGGCCAGGGATAGGGCCGTCTCATAGTCCCGATTGGCAAGGTGCGCGGTGGCCGCCAAGGAATCGTAATAGTAGCGCTGCGGATCGAGGGGCGAGAGGGCGCGCGCCTTTTCGGTGTTGAGGACGGCAAGGTCCCCCTCGTCGATGAAGGCATGCAGGATCCCCTTCAACAGCCACGCCAAGGCGTTGTTGGGGTCCAGCGCCAGCGCCTCTTCATATTGGGCAAAGGCGTGGTCGATCTTGTAGGCGTAGTGGTGCACCAACCCGTCGATGGCAAGTGACAGGGAGCAGGCGGGGTTTGCCTGAAGCGCCCGCCGTGCATGTTCGCGCGCCGTGGCCGCATCGCTCTCAAGGTCCGAACTCCAGCCCTGGTTGATGCTGAGCACATACCACTTGGCAAGCCAGGCATGGACGATGGAGTGGCTGGGCGCCCTGTGCACCAGCTCTTCAAGACAGGTGCGCGCCCGCGCAAAGCTGCCCAGCTGCTGCTTGTGCATCAGCGCGATGGCCGCCATCAGCAAGGTGTGACACTGAAGCGTCGGCAGGGGGCGCGTTGCCACAGGGTTGATGGCATCGGCAAGGAGGGCCCGCACCACATCGCCTGAGACGGCGGAGATCACCTCGTCCTGCCCAGCGAAAAAGTCGGCACGGCGACCGTGATAGGCCTGCGACCAGCGCTGGAAGCCTGTGGAGGCGTCGATAAAGTCCACATCCAGGCGGTACCCTTCGCCAAGGACGCGCATTTGCCCGCTCACCAGATAGTCCGCGTTGATGAGGGCGCGCACCTCCGACAGGCCGGCTGTGCGCAGGCGCAGATCGCGGCTTGAAAGGTGGCTGATCATGTGGACGAGGGGCGAACGCGACAACGCCCCGGTGATCACCTGGGCAACGGCATCGCCCATGTTCTGTCCCACACCGTCTTCGTCCACCCCCGTGAAGGGAATGACGGCAACCACAGGGGCGATGGGCACGGTGGGCGGCACCTGAAAGCCCGTCTGCCTGACAGTGGCGAAGGTGGTGGGTTGAGGGTGGTACTGGGCCGGCCGGCCCACAGGCGCCTCGTCGACGCCGCTGGGGGCGGGCTCGAAGGCCTGGCGCTGTTCGCGCAGCCAGGCGTTGAACCCTTCGTCGGGAATGTCGAGCCCTTCCAGAAACTCACCGTCGGAGGGGTCGCCCACAAGGGTCATCCTGTCGGGCATCAGGCGGACCGAATCATAGCCGCCGGTAAAAATGCTGTTGTATTCCGGCCCTATGGCGCGCCGCACCTTGGACAGGGCCTGGCGCAGGTTGGAGCGCTTGGCATCCCCGCCCGTATTGCTCCACAACATGTCATCGAGCCAAGAGCGGGTGCGCTTGCCGTCCGGCGCCGTCGCCAGAAGGGCGATGAGCGCCATCTGTTTGGCGCTGCGGATGTCGATATCGTCCCCATCCACCCAACCGATGGCAAAGGGTCCAAACAAACGGATCCGTAACAGCGGCTGACTCACGGTGTGGCCTCCAACACCGACATACATCCAAAATATATCTCTAATGTCAGGTCGTTATAACAACTCTGTCAATTTCACACATTTTTCGCACTTTATCGACGCCTCGCGGGCGTCACTCCCTGTAGTGTCAGCTTAAACACAGTATGCACGCCAAGTGTACCGTGCGCGAGAAGGGTAAGGAGGTGGATACGACATGGAGCCCGACGATCGTAAGGATGAGGTGCAAGCTTCACTCCGCGACGACGCCACCGCTCCTGTCAAAGTGCGCGATCTCAGCGATTTTTGTGAACGGTGGCCCCAGCTTCGCCCAAGCCTTGAGACCTTTGTCCAAGACAGGGATGACCTTGGCGACGTGGGTGAGACCATCGGCTGGTTGATCGTCATGGCCGACAAGGTGTGTAAAATCGATAAGTTCGACGAGTAAAGGGTAACAACGGTCCTGGTGGAGCGGCGGTCTTAGCGCAAGCGCTCGGCAATCTGCTCCACCAGCGCAACGGTGCCATCCTTCAGGCGGATCGAGAGGGGTTCCGCCGCATCGGGGTCGGCAAGGGCATTGTCGGCGATGATGCTGTCTTCATCGTCCACAAGGTCGGGCGTGAAACGGCGCAGGGTGCGCCCGTCACCCATCAACGCCTCAATGGCCCGCAACAATGACCCGCCGTTCACTGAAATGGCCTCGGAAAGCTCCTCCCGCTTCACCCAAAGGTGTTCGCCCACAAGATCGTCCCGCACCGACAGGACCGCCTGGCGGATGCGTGCGCGCCCATCCTCATCCGCGCACACGCCGGCATCCACCATCAGGTCGCACTCGGTATCAAACCCCATGGATCGATTGTTGAGGTTGGAGGAGCCGACGCGCATGGCCCTGTCATCCACCACCATCACCTTGGCGTGGACATAAATGGGGAGGCCCCCTTCGGTGACGGGGTAGAAGGCGGCAAAGCGGCCGTGAACATCCGCCTCCCACAGCTGGGCCAATCGTTCGCGCCGCGCCCCGTCCATCGCCTTTTGCCTCAGCCACCCTTCCGAGGTGCGGGGCAGCACGAGGACGATTTCGGGGCCGTCCTCCTCTCCAAGGCGTGCCGCCAGCGCATCGGTCAACGTCTCCGACGCCAGATACTGGGACTCAATGTAAAGGGTGTGCTTCGCGGCAGCGATGCCGTTGAGGTAGAGCGCCTCCACCTCACGCACCTCAGGATGGCCGTTATAGTCAGGGTATGTGCGGGCAATGGCCACATGGGTGTCGGTCAGCGTTGTCTTGATGGACGGCGGCCAGATGGGCTCGCGCGGGTCTGGCGGGGGGATGATATCGCCGGTGGCAAGGCGCCAGCGCTCGCGCGCAAGGTCACCGAGGGCGCGCGCCACATCTCCCGTCACCGCCGTCGTCACATCGTGCCAGGGCTGTGTGGGCTCGCCATTCAGCGCCACCCGGGCGGGGTCCTCGTCATCGTGGGCAGGCGTGTCCCAGCGGTGCGCGGTCATGTCGATCCCGCCGCAAAAGGCAATGCTGTCGTCAATGACCACGATCTTGGAGTGGTGGGCCGCGCCCACAGGATGGGCCGCGTCAAGCTTGAGCGTCAGGTCCTTCTTGGTCAGTAGATCGGTGATGAAGATGGGGAGCATCCCCCGCTCGAGCCCCTCGAACACCCCAAGATCCCACTTCAGAAGGTGAACGTGCAGGCCCTTGCGCCGCTCAGGCAGCCACTTCAAAAACTCGCCCAACGCGTTGGGGCCTTCCACTGTGGCGCCTGTGGGCTCAAGAGGCAGGCGGGTGTCAAAATCCCAGCCGATGAGGAGGACCGACTGGCGCGCCTCAATCATCGCCTCCTTGGCGGCAATGAAGTAGGCGTGGGCATCGACAATGACCGTCAGCTTGTCGGCATGTTCGACCCGCCATGCAGATTGGGGTGTGACGATGGCGTCAAGCGCGTCCATGGCTCTCAAACCGGTTGGCGATCCTGGCGGGCACCGCACGCCCATCGCGACAGCCCACCATCACCACCATGATAAGCGCCATCCCCCTTGCCCGCGTCAACGTGTGTGAAGCCGCAGCCAGGTGAGCCGACGCGCACCGTCAGTCCAACAAGCCCTCGCGCAGCGCCTCCCGCAGGGTTTTCAGCGCCCCACCCAGACGTCGCGCCGTGTCGTCGAACCGGTCGGTCTTGGTGAGGGTCGCCTCGTCCATGTAAAGGTCCCGCCGCACCTCGATCTGGAGGGCGTGCCTGTTGTCC
>JBCDCF010000080.1:0-9963 GCA_039182345.1 Pseudomonadota bacterium | reverse complement strand
GGGGAACGCATTTATAGCACGCTTGCGCCCCATGCGTACAATGAACGCTCACGCGCAATGCCTTGCGATCGCAATGGAAATGGGGCTGCCACAGGAAACCCTGCGAACCGCCAAACGAGTTGGGAGGCCACTGACGGCGTGGGAAGCCACCCTGCCATCTTCATCTGCCTGCTGGAGCGCTTTGCCGATGGCCGTGTACGGTCAACAAACACTTTAGGCTCCAAGGAGCGTGCCATGTTGATCGACAGCCCTTTGCGTGAGGCCCACATCGCAGAGTTTCGCAGGCGCTTGCCTGAGCACGTGGCGCGCCTTTCCTGGTCGAAAGAGCGTGTGGCGGAGGAGCAGCAAAGGGGGCTTGCCGCAACGCTCGCCTTTGCCAAGGCAAAGTCCCCCTGGCACAGGGAACGCCTTCGAGACATCGACCCCGCAACCTTTGCGATGCGCGACCTCGGCACGCTCCCGGCCATGACCAAGGCCGACGTGATGGATCATTGGGACGCCATCGTCACCGACCCGCGGCTGACCCTTGCCAAAGGCAACGCTCACATCGTGGCAAAGCCCCACCACGAGGCCGAAAGCCTTTACTACCTTGATGAGTATGAGATTTTCGCCACAGGCGGGTCATCTGGCAAGCGCGGCGTCTTCATTTGGGATTGGCCTGAGTTCATCGAGATCGCCTGCGTGTCCTGCCGCTACCAGGCGCGGGACGAGTCTAACGAAAGCCTCACGGGCCGCCGCTGTCTTGCGGTGATCGAAGCGGGCGAAACCGTGCACGGCAGCCTCTTCCTGTTCACCGTCTCCCCGGACCCGGATGCTGAGGTGATCTCCCTTCCCGCCGCCACCCAGAAGGATGCGCTTGTGGCCGCCCTCAACCAGGCGCAGCCCACCCACATCAACGCCTTTGCCTCGGCCATCAACCTTCTGGCGGGCGAGGCGCTGGCGGGGCGGCTCACCATCCGCCCACGCCACATCTCCACCAACTCAGAGCCCCTCCTGCCTGAGACGCGGGACCAGGCGCGTGAAGTCTGGGGGGTCGAGATCAACAATGTGTGGGGCTGTGTGGAGGTGGGGCTGATCGGCGTGGAGTGCGATGCCCACAAAGGGCTCCACCTCACAGACGATCTCATCATCACAGAGTTCGTGGACGGTGACGGCGCCCCTGTCAGCGACCCCGAGGCGGTGGAGAAGGTGCTCGTCACCTCCCTTTACAACAGGGCGATGCCTTTGATTCGCTACGAGGTGACGGACCTTGCCATTCCCACGAGCGAACCGTGCACCTGCGGCTCCCCCTTCCCGCTCCTGAAAGATGTGCGCGGGCGTGCCGACGATGGGTTTCGCTATGGCGAGGCCATCATCCACCCCCTGGTGTTTCGCACACCGCTCGGACAGCATCCGATGGTGGAGGAGTATCAGGTGCACCAGACTGCCGATGGCGCGGACATCGCGATCGTCACCCGCGGTGCCGTGGATCTTGATCGTCTGACTGCCGATCTTGTGGCGGACGTGTCGGCGGCCGGCCTTGCCAACCCCCGCATCACCCTCTCCACGGTGGACGCCCTGAAGCGCCATGCCGAGACCGGCAAGTTGAAGCGCTTCATCCCCCTCAAGGCCTGACCGCAAAGATCGCGGGGCAACGAAAAACCGGCGTCGCCATGGGCAACGCCGGTTTGTTGTGTGTCGCGCTCGACGGAGCGGGGTTAGCTGGACAAAGGCACCTTAGGCACCACGGAGGAGCCACCGCCGCCGCCGGGCCCGTTGTCTTCGTCGGGGCCTGGGCCGCCGCTCTCGTCCTGCTCGTCGTCGGAGTCTTCCTCGCGCGTTGCCTTTGAGGGGCGCACGGGATCGGCAATCACCTCAAGGCCGAGCTTGGTGGAACCGTCTTCGTCTTCTTCCACGGTCACCTTCACCGTGCCGCCCTTCACCAGGGTGCCGAAGAGGACCTCGTCGGCCAGCGGGCGCTTGATGTGCTCTTGGATGACACGGCCGAGGGGGCGTGCGCCCATTTTCTCGTCGTAGCCTTCCTTGGCGAGCCACTCCACTGCGTCGTCGGAGAGTTCGAACGTCACGTTGCGGTCGGCAAGCTGTGCCTCCAGCTGCATGACGAATTTTTCCACCACCCTGTGCACCACCTCGGCAGGCAGCGCCTTGAAGGGGACGACGGCGTCCATCCTGTTGCGGAACTCGGGCGTGAACAGACGGTTGATGGCGTCCGTATCCTCCCCTTCGCGCCGCACGCGGTTGAAGCCCACAGGGGCCTTGGCAAGGTCGGAGGCGCCCGCATTGGTGGTCATGATCAAGATGACGTTGCGGAAGTCCACCTGCTTGCCGTTGTGGTCGGTCAGCTTGCCGTGGTCCATCACCTGCAGGAGGATGTTGAAAAGGTCCGGGTGGGCCTTCTCGATCTCATCCAGAAGAAGGACGCAGTGGGGGTGCTGGTCCACGCCGTCGGTCAACAGTCCGCCCTGGTCGAAGCCCACATAGCCTGGAGGGGCGCCGATCAGGCGGGAGACGGTGTGCCTTTCCATGTACTCCGACATGTCAAAGCGCAGGAGCTCCACACCCATCAGTTCGGCAAGCTGGCGTGCCACCTCCGTCTTGCCGACGCCTGTGGGGCCTGAGAAGAGGTAAGAGCCGATGGGCTTGTTGGGCTCACGCAGACCCGCCCGCGCCAGCTTGATGGCAGAGGTCAGAACATCGATGGCCGCTTCCTGGCCGTAGACCACGCGCTTCAGGTTGGTCTCAATGTTCTGCAAGACCTCAGCATCGTCCTTCGACACGGTTTTCGGCGGGATGCGGGCCATTGTGGCAATGGTGGCCTCGATCTCGCGCACACCCACCTGCTTGCGCCGCTTGGCCTGGGGCAGGAGCATTTGCGAGGCGCCCGTCTCGTCGATCACGTCGATGGCTTTGTCAGGCAGCTTGCGGTCGTTGATGTAGCGGTGGGACAGCTCCACGGCCGACTTGATGGCATCGTTGGTGAAGCGGATGGCGTGGAAGTCCTCGTAATGGGGCTTCAGGCCTTTCAGGATCTCGATGGCATCGTCCACCGTGGGCTCGGACACATCGATCTTCTGGAAACGCCGCACCAGCGCCCGGTCCTTCTCGAAGAACTGGCGATACTCCTTGTAGGTGGTGGAGCCGATGCACTTGATGGCGCCTGAGGACAGCGCAGGCTTCAAAAGGTTCGACGCGTCCATCGCCCCGCCGGATGTGGCGCCAGCGCCGATCACGGTGTGGATCTCATCGATGAACATGATGGCGCCGGGGTACTCCTCCACCTCCTTCACCACCTGCTTCAGACGCTCCTCGAAGTCACCGCGATAGCGCGTGCCTGCCAGAAGCGCCCCCATGTCGAGGGCAAAGATGGTGCACTCGGACAGGACCTCGGGCACCTCGCCATCGACAATTCGCTTGGCAAGCCCTTCGGCAATGGCGGTCTTGCCGACGCCGGGGTCGCCCACGAACAGAGGGTTGTTCTTCTGCCTGCGGCACAGGACCTGGATGGTGCGCTTGACCTCGCTGTCGCGGCCGATGAGGGGGTCGACTTTCCCCTTCTTGGACTTTTCGTTGAGGTTGACGCAGTAGGCCTCCAGCGCATCGGTCTTGCGCTTGGGGCCGGCCTCCTCGGCGGCAGGCTCGTCCTCGCCGTCGCGGGGGCGCTGCTCGGCCATCCCTGCGCGCTTGGCAATGCCGTGGCTGATATAGTTGACCGCATCGTAGCGCGTCATGTCCTGCTCTTGCAGGAAGTAGGCGGCGTGGCTTTCCCTCTCCGCAAAGATGGCGACGAGCACGTTCGCGCCGGTCACCTCCTCACGGCCTGAGGATTGCACGTGGATCACCGCGCGCTGGATCACCCTTTGGAAGCTGGCGGTGGGCTTGGAATCATCGTCCCCGTCCACGACCAGGTTGTCCAACTCAGCATCGATATAGTCCGAAAGGTCCCTGCGCAGGCGATCAAGGTCCACATTGCAGGCCTTCATCACAGCGCTGGCGTCCTGGTCGTCCACGAGGGCCAGGAGAAGGTGTTCGAGCGTCGCGTACTCTTGGCGGCGTTCATTGGCGGCGGCAAGCGCCTGGTGAAGTGCCTTTTCAAGGCTACGGGAGAATGACGGCACGGTCGCTCCTCACTTCTTCTCCATCACACATTGGAGAGGATGCTGATGCTTGCGGGCGAAGTCCATCACCTGGGTCACTTTCGTTTCCGCCACCTCGTAGGTGTAGACGCCGCATTCGCCGACGCCGTGGTGGTGGACGTGAAGCATAACCCGTGTGGCCTCCTCGCGCGTTTTCTGGAAAAAGCGTTCCAGCACGTGAACGACGAACTCCATGGGCGTGTAGTCGTCGTTGAGAAGTAGCACCCTGTACATGTTCGGGCGCTTGGTCTTCGGTTTTGGCCTCGTGATGACGAGCGTGCCGGCGTCGCTGCCGCCCTCGCCGCCATCGTCCTGGCCGTTGTCGTCCTTGCCGGGCCCGTCCTCGTCGGCCAGCCTCGCACCACGTGGCGTGGTGATGAGCGAAAGCCATGCCGTCGCAAGGGCAGCAAAGGTCAGTGCCGGCTGATCCACAGGGCTCGTCATGTCGCTATCCTGGGTCTTCCTCCACCCGTGCGCAAGCGGCGATGGGCGATTGCGGCCACCGCGTGCGCTGGTGAATGTGGCGCCCTCGTCAGCAATGTTAATGCCTGAGGGCTGCGGCGCAATGGATGCATGGTAACGACACGCCGATGATGTTGCCTTTCTGGGCTTGATTTAGGCCTTGTCCCCGTGCGGCTGAGCGCCGCGCCAGCGGCTGAGATCATCGCACCAGGTGCGCAAAGCGTCCACGAAGGGGCGGGGGTCGTCGGTTGCGTCGGCCAGCTCGATGAGCCTCAAGACGCCGTGCTCGTTGAAGATTCGGTCCATATCGAGCCGGCGCCCTGTGATCACCACGTAGGCGCGCGCCACCCGCGCCACAAGGTCGGGCGAAATGAAGGCGGTATAGGACAAATCCCTGTGGAGGGGCCCGACGCCGCTGTCGGCAAAATCGAACAGACCGTTCAGCACACGGGCGTTTTCGTCGAACGCCATATTCCAGCCATGTGTGTCGAAATGTCCGAACACCGGCGTGTCCGGTCCGTAGGCTGACGCTGCCGTCAGGATGGCGCTGGCATCCCCTTTCACGTCGTCGTCCAAAAGCGGCCACACCCTTTGGCCGAGCACCTCCAAGGTCGGCCGCGGCCGTTGATGGGTGCATCCTGCCGCCAGCGCCTTGTCCACAGGAATGGCGTTAAGGGCGGCTGTGAAGCGGGCAACGTCGGCCGCGAGACGCTCGCGCACAGGGGTTTGGAGGGTGGCGTAAAACGCGCTGTCCACCGAGCGGCCGGCAATCATTTTGTGCTCTGAGAACAGCACCGGCGTGTGGTGGAGCCGCATGGCCGGCACGGTGAGCGTTGCGTGGGGGGCAATGAGGGCGAGGGTCTTGGGCTCCTGGATCAACCGTTCGGCCGCCGCCTCGTGCCGCGGAAACTTGAAGACATGGCCCGCCCCTTCCACCGCCACACAGTCCCACCCGTCGGGATTGAGGCTGAGAGGCGCCCCCTCAAGGTCCGGCCGCGCAGCGAGGATGGCACGGCGATAGGGCGTGAGATCGCGGCCATTCAAGAACCGATTGTCACCGTCATCAACCGCCGACACCCAGCCTCCCCGGGCAAGCCTCAAAACAGATCGGCGCCGTATACCAGTTTTCAACCATGGCGGTTCAGGCGGGGCTAACACGTTGGCGCGCCAATGGTGGGCAGGTGTGCCGCGTCCATGTCGGACGCTGCTCGGTCATGGCAAACGCTCCGAAGGGCCCGATGGTCAACGTGTCACAGTGGTTGGGTGCTGCTTCACGCAGCGCGGCGAAGGGACTGGCACTTTTCCTGTGTGTGATGGTGTGGACTGTGGGGTTCGGGCCAACGGCCAAGGCCAACCCCAAGTACGCCGCCATGGTCTATGACGTGAACGCGGGCGAGACGCTGTTCTCCCGCCATGCGGACGCCAAACGCTTTCCCGCCTCGCTCACCAAGATTATGACGCTCTACATCGTGTTCGAGGAGATTGAGGCCGGCCGCCTCACCCCCAATACGAAGATGGCCGTCTCCAAGTATGCCGCCGCACGGCCACCGTCGAAGATCGGGGTAAAGGCCGGCGGCACCATTCGCGTCAAGCACGCCATCAAGGCCCTTGTCACCAAGTCGGCCAATGATGTGGCCACTGTCATCGCCGAGCACATTTCCGGCTCCGAAGCGAAGTTCGCGCGGCGCATGACCCGCACGGCCCGACGCTTGGGGATGACCTCCACCACCTTCCGCAACCCCCACGGCCTGCCCAACGCCAAGCAAAGGACCACCGCGCGGGACATGGTGCGCCTCGGCGTTGCCGTGCAAAGGGACTTTCCCCAGCACTACGGCGTGTTCTCAACGCGCGTGTTCAAGTTCGGCAAGCGCCGCTTCGGCAACCACAACCGCCTCCTTGGCCGCGTGAAGGGTGTTGATGGGATCAAGACCGGCTATATCCGCGCCTCAGGCTTCAACCTTGTCACCTCCGTCAAGCGGGACGGGCGCCACCTTGTGGCCGTCGTCATGGGCGGGCGGAGCGGCGCCTCGCGCAACAAACACATGACGACGCTGGTGGAACGCTGGCTGCCCAAGGCCACGAAGGGGCGCGCCCTTCTCCTTGCCTCGGCCCGTGTGGGGCCGGCGCCCATTCCCTCCGCCAAGCCTGCCCGCTCGGTGGTCTTTGCCAAGCTGAAAAGCGGCGAGAGCGATCCCATTGCCGCACAGGTGCTGGCGTTTGCCGCACAAACCCGTGAGGCCGTGGGCACCCCCTCCATCACCACGCCAAGGCTTGCAACCACCGCCCTATCAGCCGTGATCGCCCAGGCTGAAGACGGCTTTGCCAACACGCCCGCCGTCGCCCCTGCGGCCACAACGACGGCGGCGGCGACGCCTCCGGCGGCACCGACCGCAACGGCCGCGGTCGCAGCACCCGCACCTTTGCCATCAGACAGGGTGGGCGTCATCCTCGCCCGCGTTGCACCTGAGGGACGGACGCCTTCCGCCGATACCGACCGGATTGCCGGCGCATTTGACACCATGGCGACTGTCACCCCCTCCCCTGCCGCCCTCGACAGGCGAGCCCTTGAAGCTGCCATCATCCGCGCTGGCGTGACGGGACGCGCGACAGCACCTGCTGCTGCCAAGGTGCCCGCCACGCCTGTCACGCCTGCCCAAACAGCCACCATTTCGCCGCCGCCCAGAGTCATCGCAGCGGCCGAATCAGGCTGGCAGATTCAACTGGGCGCAGTAGACAGCCCCTCCGAAGCGGCCGAACTTTTGGATCAAGCTGCCGAAAAACTGCCAGCCCTGCGCCAGCGAGAGCGTGTAACCATGCCCGTCGACACAGGGTCAGGCACCCTGTTCAGGGCCCGTTTCGCAGGATTTGCCTCACAGAAAGAGGCAAATGCGGCTTGCAAACGGTTCACTAACCACAACCGACCATGCTGGGCGGTGTCCATGTAACGCAGCGATGCGCAATGGCCGCGCACAGGCGTCAGGTTGTGAGTGTCTCGATGAGTGTCCGTTCTGAAACCCATCCCCGGCGCGCAGGGTTACTTGCGCCCCAGAAGGAGGTCTTTGGCTTCGTTCAGCCGCGCCGCGAAGAACGTCGATCCCCCCTGGTCGGGGTGCATCTGCTTCATGAGGCGGCGATGCGCTGCGCGAATCTCGGCTTCAGAGGCCCCGCGCTCAAGACCCAGGATGTCGTAGGCCTCCTGTTCGGTCATGATGCCGGACCCCGATCCTCGGCGCGACTGACCCGTGCCGTCGCCGCCTCCAGGGCCGCCCGCACCAGGGTCCCCAAAGTCGCCATCGTCCTCGACGTTCTGACGCCAATGGGGAGCCCTGCGGTCGAGATAAGCTTCAACGATTGAGCGGCTCTCCTCGTCCCCGGCACAATCGCGCCACACGGCAACCACCGCCTCTTCGTCCATCTGGCTGAACCGCTCGCCGGTGTGGATGCCTGCCAGCACCTCCACATCCATATCGCCGGTGTCGTGGGCAAGGCTGGCTTCAAGGCGGGCGGTGCGCACGGTGGAACGCTGGCCGGCGGTGCGCCGGGTCCGGCCCATGGAGTGCCGGCCCCCGCGCATGCCCATCAGCCACATGGCAACACCGGCAAGGATCCCCGCAGGAACCAACGCGCCGGCAATGGCAAGCGGTATTGCAAGCAAAATCACCACCACAGCCGCCGTGGTGCGCATCCCCCGCGCAAGGGCCGCTGGCGAGGCTGTCACATACCATTGAACAAGCCTGCCCCCCAGAAGGAGGAGCAAGACACCCGCAATCAGCGGCAAGAAAAGCAGCCACATTCTAGTCGAGCTTCTCCAAAAGAAGCCGTGCGCCGCCGTCGCCCGCGCGGCTGCGGTCTTCCAGCGCCCGACGGCCACCAGCCGCATAGACCGCAACGGCCCGCAACAGGCGCGACAGCTCGCCACCGGCACTGTTGTCGAAGGTGAGGTGCGCACCGCCCGAAAGCCGCGCCATCTCCTTAAAGGCCGAGGCCGCGGCAGGGTCGTGCCGTTCCTGAAACAAGAAGAGCGGCACCTTCAACAGGCCCAGTTCGCCAGCCTTGTCGCACAGCCGGTCCACATCCTCCTCCATGGCATCGCCCACATAGACGACGGCTTGGACGGGGGTCTTACGGGTCTCATCAATGGCTCTGCGCAAAACCTTGTTGATTTGCGTCAATCCACCCCGACAGTCGATCCGCGTCATCAAATCGCCGAGGCGCGAGGCATCGGACACCCACTTGGAGGCCCTGCACTCCCCAAAGCCGCGGAAATAGACAAGCTGGATGTCGAGCCCGCCCACGGCCCCCGCCTCGTCGAACATCTCCGCCTGGATGGCACAGGCCCTGTCCCAAGTGGGTTGCCGGCTCATGGTGGCATCAAGGGCGAACATCAGCCGGCCACGTCGGCCGTCTGTGGCAGGCGCCATGGCCTTGGCGCGGGCCAAGAAGGCGTCGATGGCGCCTTTGGACGAGGCTTCCGTCGGCGCATGATCCCTCACCTCCGGCGAGGGCGGGCGGTATGGGCGTTTGTGCGTCACGACTGGTAAGATAAGTCGCGCGACGGGAACTGCCATTGTCCCTTCTCGCCGCGGCGCCCCATAGGCGCACGCGCCTGTCAGATCAGGCAAAGCTCCATCAGATCGCGGCGCATTTCCTGGGGCATACCCTCGTCCACGTCCGCCAGCGTCCAATCGGGCGGCGCATCCTCGGCACGCAGATACCGCCAGCCCTGGAACGGGCGGCATGGCCGCGGTCGCACCGCCGTCACCTCAGGCCCCATGATGATGCGGATGCGCCCGATCCCGTCGCCATCCTTGAAAGGCTCAAAGCCAAGAACCGGCTGGCGGGCCGCCAACACCCCTTTGATGACCCAATAGAGGCTGCCGCCTGAGGTGATGTCATCGGCGCGCTTGGGCTGGCTGCGTGTGGTGATGGAGACGGTGCGCTTGCCCGTGCGCATCTGATTGGCGTCGGCCTGGCGTCCCGCCCAGCCTTTCAGATGGTCGAGGGAATCGGCACCGACAGCAAGTTTCAACAGATGCACAACCATGTCCGTTAGAGGGGACAGGCCGGCGCTTTTGACAAGACCGCGAACCGGTCTCGCCCAGCGCCATCCCCACAAATCCCGTTGTTCGCCCGCCCCCTCAGTTGCCGGCGGTCGGGGGCGGCAGGGGATGGTCCGATCCGGGCAAGGGATGATCCTCCTCACCTGCCGTCGCCTCGGCTGACGGTGCGGCCGGCACGTCCACCTCAGGCGTTGGCGCGGCAGCTTCAGCGGGCGCTGCGTCAGGGGCGGGCGGCTTGTCAGGGGCAGGCTCGTCGGCAGAGCCCAGGGCGATCACCTCAGCGCCCTCCCCCACCTGTTCGCCAACGC
>JBCDCF010000079.1:0-9979 GCA_039182345.1 Pseudomonadota bacterium | reverse complement strand
GCGGTAAAGCCCCGTGGTGGAGGGACTGTCCAACAGCACGGGGCCTTGCCATCGACACCGCCCAGTCAGGGGGCGAGGAGTTCCCCTACTTCCGGTCCTTCTGGATCGAAGCGCCATCGCCTGGGGCGAGCGCCGTTGTGGTCCACGCGCTGTTGGACAGTCCCTCCACCACGGGGCTTTACCGCATCACCATGCGTCCCGGGCAGGCAACGCTCACCGATGTGGAGCTGACGCTGTTTCCAAGGCGCGATATTGCCACAATCGGCTTTGCGCCGTTCTCGTCCATGTTCCTGTTCAACGGCATCAACCGGGGCGACTTTCACGACTATCGCGCTGCGGTGCACGATTCGGAGGGGCTCTCGGTCCACACAGGCAGCGGCCAGTGGCTGTGGCGTCCCATCACCAATCCTGAGCGGCTTGAGGTGTCGGCCTTTGTGGACACCACCCCGCGCGGGTTCGGCCTCATCCAACGCAAGCGTCTTTTCCTTGACTATCAGGACGCAGAGGCGCGCTACGAGACGCGCCCGTCGGCCTGGGTGGAGCCCATCGGCGACTGGCGGCGCGGGGCCGTGGTGCTGTTTGAGATCCCCACGCGCTTTGAAGGCAACGACAATGTGGTCGCCTACTGGCAGCCGGAAGCGGGTGTGCGGCAGGGCGAGCCGTTCTCCCTCACCTATCGCATCCACTGGGACGGGGAGGCGGCAAGCGGCACCGAAGGCCCGCGCGTTGCCGCCACGCGGCGCGGCCGCAACCTCACCGACACGAAGGAAAAGTTCGTCATCGACTTTGACATGCGCGGGCGCAAGCGGGCGGGTGAGGTGACGGTGGAAGCCTCCAGAGGCAAGATCGAAAGCATCACCCAATACCCGACGCCTGAGGACAACATCCTGCGCGTCAGCTTCGAACTGGACACCGACGCCAACGAGTCCATCGAGCTGCGCCTCAATCTGATTCCCGCTGAAGGCCCAATGGGCGAACACTGGCTTTACCGATGGACCGCTTGAGGCCGACGCCCCCACACCAACCCTTGGCGATGCCGCCACAGAGCATCGCGTGGCACCGTGGTGCCCGTCTGGCACCCTTGCGCCACGGCAAGGACGGTCTGCGCGTGGTCCTTGCCCGCATCCTCTTGGTGGTGCTGACCGTGAGCGCCACGGTCTTTGCCGTCATGGAGATGGAAGCGGCCGTGATCGTCGGCGGGGTGACGGCGCTGGAGTGGGCGCTTGTGAGCATCTTCGCGGTGGCGTTTGCGTGGATCTCCTTCAGCGCCGCCAACGCTTTGGTGGGGGTTGTCCTGCGGCAGCGCTCCACGGGGCCGCCGGCACAGGCGCCTGAGGGGACAGGGCCCACAGCTCTCGTCATGCCGGTCTATAACGAAGACCCTGCCCACACCTTCTCAGCCCTTGCGGCGATGGGGGAGGACATTGACCCGGCGCGGCGGGATGCCTTCGAAGTCTTCATTTTGTCGGACACCACCGACCCCGAAATCTGGATTGCCGAGGAGCGCGCGTTTCAGACCCTGCGCGAGACGCTCGCCATCCCTGTGTGGTATCGCAGGCGCCGCCACAATGTGGACCGCAAGGCCGGCAACGTTGCCGATTTCGTCCGCCGTTGGGGCGGGCGCTACGCCCACATGGTGGTCCTTGACGCCGACAGCTTGATGTCCGGCCCCTGCCTTACGGCCCTGCGCGACCATATGGCCGCTGACGAGGGCGCAGGCATCATCCAGACCGCGCCAGTGTTAATTGGTGCCGAGACGCCCTTTGCAAGGGCCCAGCAGCACGCCAACGGCTTTGTGGGTCCTGTGGTGGCGGGAGGGCTTGCCGCGTGGCAGGGGGCATCGGGCAACTATTGGGGCCACAACGCCATCATTCGCCTTGATGCATTTGCGGAGGCGGCGGGGTTGCCCCACCTTGATGGAGCGCCGCCGTTCGGCGGCAGCATCCTGTCCCACGACTTCGTGGAGGCAGCGCTGATCCGCCGTGCCGGCTGGTCGGTGAAGATGCTGCCCGACCTCAAAGGCTCCTATGAAGGCGCGCCTACCGACGTGTTCGGCGTCGTGGTGCGAGACAGGCGGTGGGCACAAGGCAACCTCCAGCACGCAAGGCTGTTGGGAGTGTGCGGGCTTGCCACCGTGAGCCGCGTTCACCTTGGCATCGGCATCTTCGCGTACGTGATGAGCCCTGTATGGCTGGCGTTGATCCTCGTCGGGGTCGCGCTTTCGGTCCAGGCGACATTCATTCGGCCTGAGTATTTTGCCGAAGGGTTTGCCCTCTTCCCCACCTGGCCGGCGTTTGATTCAGAAAGGATGATTGCGCTCTTTGCCCTCTCCCTCGTGGTCCTTCTGGTGCCGAAGGGGATTGGCCTTGTCCGCGCCCTTGCCCTCAAACGGGTACGCCGGTCGGCAGGTGGGGCGCCCAAAGTCTTTGCCGGCGCGTTGGGGGAACTTGTCGCCTCCACCTTGGTGGCGCCGATCATGATGCTCTCCCAATCGGCCATCGTCGCCTCCATCCTCGTGGGGCGTGCTGTGGGGTGGACGCCTCAGGCCCGCAATCCCGGCAGGG
Organism: Pseudomonadota bacterium; assembly: GCA_039182345.1. Classification (GTDB taxonomy): domain Bacteria; phylum Pseudomonadota; class Alphaproteobacteria; order Rhizobiales; family Amorphaceae; genus Acuticoccus. The sequence goes on along the minus strand of JBCDCF010000079.1, from coordinate 7,415 downwards.
TGGACCCTTACGCGGCCATCCGCTTTTGCTTGCCGCACATGGCGCTGGGGGCAGGGCTCGGGGCCATTGCCTTTGTCCATTCCCCCACCCTTGCGGCCTGGATGTCGCCCACCCTCGTGGCGCTCATCCTGTCGGTGCCCATCGTGATGGCGGCCGGCTCGTCCCGCCTCGGCGAGATGCGGCTGGTGCGCTGGCTTCTGGAGACGCCGCAGGCCCGCGTCCTTCCCCAGGTGGCGGCCCGCCAGGCCGCCCTCCTGCAGCGCTTCAAGGCGCCCACGGAGTGCGATGCGCTGCTTGCCCTTGCCCGCGATGCCTCGCTGCGCCACCACCACCTCACAAGCCTTGAGGGCGTCTCACGGCCGCGCGGCAGTGTGGATGCCCCCACCGCCATTGCCGCCGCGAAGCTTGAAGATGCCGGCAACATTGACGAACTTGCCCACTGGCTGAGCCGTGACGAGCGTGCCGCGCTCCTTGCCGAACGCCGCCTCCTCCTTGCCGCGCTGGATCTTTGCGACGGCGCCGTCCAAAAATCTGCCTGACGCCCGTCACGCGGGCGCGAACGGGTGTGATGGATCGCCCCCTTGCGCGCGCGATCGGTGGGCGACATCGTCAGGACGGCGCGTTGTGGATTGCCCGTTGCCCGAAGGAGTGCTGTTGACCCCATGGGTGCACTGATTGTCGATGTGGCCTGGGGCTACACCTATTTTGGGCTCGCCGTGGCGGCCTTGTTTCTGACGGTGGGACTTGGCCGGGTCAGCCCTGACGCGCGGGGGGCTTACGCGTTCAGGCCGCTCCTTGTGCCGGGCATTGTCCTGTTGTGGCCTGCTGTCTTGTTGCGGTGGATTGCGCTGGAGCGTGGCGCCGAACACGGGGCCGCCGCGCACAAACCCCCACGCCGCTTTCAAGATGGCGCTGCCCTTGTGCTTGCCATCCTCGTGCCGCTGATCCTCCTGACGGCCCTTGTCGCCCGCCAGGACGGGCCTTTGGAGCGCGCCCCTGTCCAGCTGGCGCCGCCTGCGGCCTTGGAGCCGGAACGTTGAGCGTCAAGTTCGTCCCCGTCCAGTGGACCTTCAACAAGTGGGTCTATGATGGCGTGCTTCTGGCGTGCGTTGCCCTTTACATCATCGTCTTCATTCGCCTTGGAACGCCTGCTGCGGATGTGACGCGGCCTGTGGACGGGGCGATCGTGCGCATGCGCGCCTACGGCAGCTGCGCCTTTTTGATGCTCACCTTCATCCTTGCCATCGGCCCGCTGGCACGGCTGGACAGGCGCTTCCTGCCGCTCCTTTACAACCGGCGCCATTTCGGGGTGATCACCGCTGTGGTGGCCGCCACCCACGCCTTCTACGTGCTGGGCTGGTACTACGCCTTCAGCCCCACCCCGCGGCTCGATGCGCTGCTGACCTCCAACGTTGCCTACGGCCAGCTCTTGGGCTTCCCGTTCGAGACACTGGGCATTGTGGCGCTGTTGATCCTCGCCGTCCTGGCCGCCACCAGCCATGACTTTTGGCTGAACTTCCTGACCCCGCCGGTGTGGAAAGGGCTGCACCTGTCCATCTACGTCGCCTATGCGGCGGCGGTGGCCCATGTGGGGCTCGGCTACCTGCAGGACACCACCAACCCCGCCTTCGCGCTGATTTTTTGCGGCGGCGCGCTTGTGGTGGCGGGCCTTCATTTGATTGCCGCCAAACGTGGGTCGCCTGTGCCTGACGGGGTCTGGGTGCCTGTGGGCGCGGTTCAGACCATTCCCGACCAAAGGGCGATTGTGGTGCGCCTCGGCGGGGATGAGCGTGCCGCCGTCTTCCGCAATGGGGACACGCTGTCGGCCGTCTCCAACGCGTGCGCCCACCAGAACGGGCCTTTGGGGGAGGGGCGGATCATCGATGGCTGCATCACCTGCCCCTGGCATGGCTTCCAGTATCGGCCTGAGGATGGCTGCTCCCCCGCACCGTTCACCGAGCGCATCCCCACCTATCGTCTGAAGATCGAGGGGGACCGCGTCTTCGTCGACCGCAACGCCAACCCGCCGGGCACACGCGTGGATCCGCTCCCCATTCCGGAGGCGCTGCGATGAGCTCACGACCCTTCTTCATCGGCTGGGCCAAGCCGCCAAAGGAGCTGCGCTTCTTCCTGGTGATGGTGTGTGTGGTGTGCCCCGTCGTGTTTTTCGTGGCCGCCTACGTGGCGGCCGCCACCCAGAACGACCCCGGCAGTGGCGCCTTCCGGTTCGATTGGGGGCCGTTGACGCTGAAAGGCGTCCTCCAGGCCGAACCCTATCCCGTGCTCCACGTGATTGAAGGCGACAGGGGGACGGCGGGGCAGAGCATCATGCTGTCAGGCGTTGGCAAGCGCGGTGTGATGGACAGGGCGAGCGCCCTTGACGGCGCCCTTGTGGAGGCAACGGGCATCATGCTCACCCGCGGCAACCTGCTGATGATGCAGGTGCGGGCCAACGAAACCGGCCTTGTCCAGGTGGAGGACAGCCCGGCCGCCGACCCGCCCTCGAGGGAAGACCTTGGCACCTGGCAGCTGACCGGCGAGATTTGCGACGGCAAGTGCTATGCCGGCGCCATGCGGCCGGGCACCGGCCTTGCCCACAAGGCGTGCGCCAACCTTTGCATTGCCGGCGGCACACCACCGGTTTTCGTGGCGACGGGCCCTGTGGACGGCGCCCACTTCTTCCTGATGGGCGACAAGGACGGCAAACCCCTCGACATCGACACCTTGAAGACGTGGACGGCCCTCAGGGTCACCCTGTCGGGCACCATCACGCGCAATGGCACCATGCCCGTCCTTGCAACGGACCTTTCCACCGTGGAGCTGGCCCGCTGATGGTGCGGCGCATTGTTGCCGCTCTCTTGGCCGTTGCGGCGTTGGCGCTCATCATCGTCCTGTGGGAGAATCTGAGCATTCTGAACGGCACGGTGCTGCGCGAGCTGCGCTTCGTGGTGTTCGCGGCCGCCGCTTTCTTGATCCTCACCCTTGCCGAGCGCCTTGCCGGCGCCCTGCCAGGCAAGCCCGACGGCTAGCGGGTGTTACGCGCTCTAGAAGAGGCCGGTGATGGCGCCGTCCTCCACGTCGATCCCCTCGGCGGCGGGAACGCGGGGGAGGCCTGGCATGGTCATCACGTCGCCTGTGATGGCCACCACGAAGCCCGCGCCTGCCGACAGGCGCACCTCGCGCACGGGAAGGGCAAAGCCGCTCGGCGCGCCCATCAGCTTGGGGTCGGCGGAAAAGGACGACTGTGTCTTGGCCATGCACACGGGAAGGGCGCCAAAGCCCGCCTCTTCCCACCGGGACAGGCGCGTCTTGACCGGGCCTGAGGGCACCACGGACCCTGCGTGATAGATGGTCTTCGCGATGGTTTCGATCTTGTCCCACAGCGGCAGGTCGTCCCCATAAAGCGGGGCGAATGTGTTGGGTGCTTCGCACAGCGCAACCACCTCTTCGGCAAGGGCGGCCGCGCCTTGCCCGCCTTTGGCCCAATGCTCGCACACCACCACTGTCACGCCGAGGTCGGCAACGCTGTCCTTGATGGCGTCAAGTTCGGCCTCGGTGTCGCTGACGAACCGGTTGACGGCAACGACCACGGGAACCCCGAACCGCTTGACGTTTTCCACGTGGCGGCGAAGGTTTGCCGACCCTTTCGTCACGGCGGCAGCGTTGTCTTTGGTGAGGTCGGGCCGTGCGACGCCGCCGTGCATCTTCAGCGCCCTTGCCGTTGCCACCACCACAGCCGCATTGGGGGACAGGCCCGCCATGCGGCACTTGATGTCGAAGAACTTTTCCGCCCCAAGGTCGGCACCAAAGCCTGCCTCGGTCACCACATAGTCCGCCAGCGTCAGCCCTGCCTTTGTGGCAATGACGCTGTTGCAGCCGTGGGCGATGTTCGCGAACGGCCCGCCGTGGATGAAGACCGGCGTTCCCTCAAGGGTCTGGACGAGGTTGGGCATCACCGCGTTGGCAAGAAGGGCGGCCATGGCCCCTTGCGCCTTCACGTCCGCACAGGTGACGAGGGTGCCGTCCCGCCGCTCGCCCACAACGATGCGGCCGAGGCGGGCCTTGAGGTCTTCCGCGTCCGTTGCAAGGCACAAGATCGCCATCACCTCAGAGGCAACGGTGATGTCAAAGCCCGATTCCCGCGTGGTCCCGTTGGCAGGCCCGCCCAAACCGCCGACGATCTGGCGCAGGGCCCTGTCGTTCATGTCCACCACGCGGCGGAAGGAGACCCGGTTGGGGTCGATCTGAAGGTCGTTGCCCCAGTGAAGGTGGTTGTCCACCATGGCGGCGAGGAGGTTGTGGGCGGCGCCGATGGCGTGAAAATCGCCGGTAAAGTGAAGGTTGATGTCCGTCATCAGCACCACCTGGGCGTAGCCGCCCCCCGTGGCGCCGCCCTTCATGCCGAAGCAAGGGCCGAGCGAAGGCTCCCTCAGGCACGCCATGGCCGACTTGCCGATGACGTTGAGACCATCCGCCAAACCCACCGTCGTCGTGGTCTTGCCCTCGCCGGCAGGGGTCGGGCTGATGGCGGTCACCAAGATGAGCTTGCCCTTGCCGGACGAGGCGGTGAGCGCCGACGGTGGCACCTTGGCGATGTGGTGCCCGTGCGGAACGATGGCGCCAGCCTCAAGGCCCAGTTTGGCGGCAGTATCGCCAATCGGCTGCAAGGTGGCCTGTTGGGCAATGGCAAGGTCGGATTGCATGTCTCATCCCTAGGATTGATTCTTGTGTGCGGGTCAGAAGGCCTCAAAGGGCCGTCGCCATCCCACCCGCCATGTGGCCATCATCCCGCGGAGTGCGGCGCGCCTCAACCCACGCTTTTCCACCCCACCAGAGCCTTGGCCCCGTTTGGCATCGTCTCAACAATGGACCTGTGCACAGGGCGCGTGTGCCGCGTTCGGGCGCTAGTCGACAATCTCTTTCGGATAGACGCCCCACAAAAGGCGTTGCGGGATGTGGCCGCGCCAGCCTGTGCCCGAAATGGTGCACCAGAAGCCGTCGCAGCGCTCGACCGATGCCAGAACCAGAGGCTCCAGATAGGCTTTGGGGCGCGAGGTGGCCTTTGCTTCGGCGCGCAGGGGGATCTTGTCGTCATCGCTCCAGGGGCTCACCAGAACGGTCCTGCGGCCCGACAGGAGCTGGTGGTGAACCCAACCCTCTTCGCCCTCAGCATCGCGCACGCGGCGCCAGTTGCCGAACTCGCGCACCACCTCCACAGGAAGGCCTGCCTTGCGGAAGGTCCACTTCACCTTGTGGCGGGTGGACGGGCCGCGCCGCACGTTCACCGTGGAGGAGCCAAGGCTCACGAAACGGGGCAGCGGCAGGCCGCTGGCGCCCTTCTCAAGCGCTTCGGATGCATTGAGTGGCTGTGGGACCACAGCAGTCCCAATCGCCCCGGCTGCGATGGTTATCGTGATGGCGATGCCCGCCACCAGGCTGCGCCCCCATCTGGCGCGCGTGACCTTCAACATAGTTGCCTCATCGCCCGATCATGGCGGCAGACTAGACCGGTGCGGGTTGCGCGAACGTTACTCATCTGCGAGCACAAGTCGCCCTCGGGAAGGATCACGCCCATGGACGACACGCTGGTCATCGTGACGCGGCGCCTGCCGGACGCGGTCGAGACGCGCATGCGCCAACTGTTCAATGTTCGGCTGAACGAGACCGACCGTCCGTTCACCCAGGCCGAACTGGTCAATGCCGTGCGCGAGGCGGCCATCATCGTGCCCACCCTCACCGACAGGCTGGATGCTGGGGTTTTGGATCAGGCCGGGCCGCAGCTGGGGCTTATTGCAAACTTCGGCAACGGCATCGACCACATCAATCTTGATGCCGCGCACGCCAAGAAAATCACCGTCACCAACACCCCCGGCGTCCTCACCGAAGACACTGCGGACATGACAATGGCGTTGATGCTGGCCGTTCCGCGCCGCCTCGTGGACGGCGTGAGGGCGGTGGAGGAGGGGCGTTTTGAAGGCTGGTCGCCCACGTGGATGCTGGGCCGGCGCACCTCAGGCAAGCGGCTCGGCATTGTGGGCATGGGGCGGATTGGCGCGGCTGTGGCCAAACGCGCCCGCGCCTTCAACATGTCCGTCCACTACCACAACCGCACCCCTGCCGCCCCCTCCATCGCAGAGCCTTTGGAGGCCACCTACTGGGCAAGCCTTGATCAGATGCTCGCCCACATGGACATTGTCACGATTCACTGTCCGCAGACCCCTGCCACCTACCACCTCCTGTCGGCGCGGCGGCTGCAATTGATGCGCCCTGAAGCGGTGCTGGTGAACATTGCCCGCGGGGAGATTGTGGACGAGGCGGCCCTTGCCACACAGCTCGAGAAGGGCGCGCTCGCCGGCGCAGCGCTCGATGTGTTCGAGCAGGAGCCCGTGGTCGACCCGCGCCTTTTGAAGCTGTCGCGGGAGGGCAAGGCGATCTTGCTGCCGCACATGGGCTCGGCCACCATCGAAAGCCGTGTGGAGACCGGGGAAAAGGTCATCATCAACATCCGCACCTTCCTGGACGGGCATCGTCCACCCAATACTTTGCTGCCACTTCACGTTAAACCGCTGCGCCATGGTTCGGCCGTTTAGCCCTGCTTCACACAAGGTAGGCAGGCTTACGCCGTGCTAAAGTGTTCATCGCCGGCTGTGTCCGGCCGTCAAGTTCGGCCCTTGGGGCCGTAGTCAAAGGGGAAGCTGCATGATGTCAGCGCACCTTGATCGCACGACCGCGCTGCCGGTCATCGTGGTGATTGCCGCAGCCTTGGTGCTGTCGGGCTGCTTCGGCTCGCGCAGCCGGCCTGCGCCCATTGCTGCTGCACCGTCGGAGCCTGTGCGCACCGCAAGCCTTCCACCCCCCGCAGAACAGCCAACCGCCGAAGCCCCCGTGGCCGAAGAGCCGCTGCCTGGGGAGGGCGAGCCCACGCAAACCGCGTCCTTGCCGTCTGAGCAGCAGGCCCTTGCCATCGGCCGTGCCGATCTGATCGGCGGCTGGGCCATCGCCTCGGGCGGGGAGACGTGCCAGCTCTTCATGTCGCTGACCACGTGGACGGGCGGCTATCGAGCGTCCACCCGCGGATGTTCCACGCCGACGCTTTCCACCATCAGCGCGTGGGACCTCAACGGCAAAACCGTGACGCTGAAGGGCGGGGAGGGCGCCTCCACAGTGGCAACGCTCCTTGCCACTGACAAGCAGCAGTTCAACGGCACCACCGCACAGGGTGCGGCCATCACAGTGTCGCGGTGACTGGCATGGCTGATTCACCCAAGACATCGCGCCGCAAACCAGCGGCCCGCAAGGCGGCCACCGGAAAGACGGCGGCGCCCAAGCCGACCTCCGGCAAGGCGGCAACCCGCAAGGCGTCTGGTGGCAAGGCGGGGACGGCCGAGGTAGCAACCGCCACGACAGCGTCTAAG
>JBCDCF010000078.1:0-9992 GCA_039182345.1 Pseudomonadota bacterium | reverse complement strand
GTCACATCATCGATGGGTGCGGCAAGGTTCGGCTCCACGATTTCATGCCAGCGCACCCACATGGCCGGCGGCTGGTAGCCCAAGGGTTTTGTGGTGTCCACGGGCACGGTCTTGCTGCGCACGGCATTGAAGAGGGCGCTGGCAAAGTCGGCGTCTTCGCTCTCCTGGGGCATGCCCGCGGCAAGGTGGGCAAGGACCGCCTCGCGGTTGGCATCGTCAAGGGCGAACTCGTGACCCTTGCGGAAGGCGCGCACGAACTTTTGCACAAGCTCAGGGTCGCTTTGGATGGTCTCGCCCATGGTGGCAAGGCCTTTGCCGAACAGGGACCGCTGCTCATCGGGGGTGATGTCGCGCATGGACAGGCCCCTCTGGCTCATGATCGCGCCATCGGCAGTGGAGGCAGCGTAGGCGGAGATGTCGCCACGCATGAAGGCGGCAGTGGCAGGTCCGCCATCGCCGACGGGCAGGAACTCAAAGTCTTCCCCTTCCTTCATGCCGGCCCCTTCAAGGACGGCGCGGGCGAAGGAGACCTCGGCGCCATCGGCCGTGCCGACGCCGACGACGGTGCCCTTAAGGTCGGTCGGGGTCTGATACTGCGACCCGTCTTCCACAAGGATGCCGAAGTTGCTCTGGGCCGCGACGTTATAGATGAAGACCACGTCCACATCGCGCGCACGGGCGTTCAGCACAGGGCCGGGGCCTTGGCGGCCGAAGTGGGCGCGGCCTGCCGAAAGGGCCTGCAGCACCGAGGCGGAGCCATTCACCGATTCCACCGTCACATCGAGGCCTTCGTCGGCAAAGAAGCCCTCACCGATGGCAACGAACACGGGGAACGAGTTGATGGCAGAGGGGCTCGGCTGGGCGAATGTGACGGCGCGGTTGTCGTCCGCAAGGGCTGGCCCGGTCAGGGCAAGCATCCCGGCAATCGCCGCCGCGGCGAAGATGGGTCGACCGAGATTTGGCATAGATGTCTCCTCCCAAGAGCAATGCGGAGGCAGCGCGGACCACTTGTACCAATAGGCCGATTGGCTTATTGGACCGGTTGTTGTTACGGGCTTGCGCCGACGCCTCCCTAGCGTGATAAGTTTAGGCAAAGTCTGGGCTTTGACACAGCCGTAATCTTCAACCAATCCTGCCAATGGTTGCGCGTGACCACCGCTGAGACCCAAGAACCCCCCACACTCACTCGCCTCCGTCAATTTGTAAGGGAGGCCGACAACGGCTTCAACACGCGCCTTCCACCCGAGCGCGAGCTGTGCCAGCGCCTTGAGACCACACGCAGCGAACTGCGCAAAGCTTTGGCGGTGATGGAATCGGAGGGGCGGGTGTGGCGCCATGTGGGACGCGGCACCTTCATTGGCGCGCGGCCGGTCTTGAACCTTGAGGACGTTGCGTTCCTGGGTGAACTCGCAAGCCCCGCACAGGTGATGGAGGCACGCCTTGCCATCGAGCCGCCACTGGCGCGCCTTGCGGCCATGCACGGTGTCAAATCGGACTTTGAGAGGATCGAGGCCCAGTGCCGCCGCTGCCGCGATGCGCGCGAGTGGCGGGCCTACGAGGCGGCGGACGATGCCCTCCACAACGCCATTGCCGTTGCCACCCACAACAAGCTTCTCGTGAACCTTTTTGACAGGCTGAACACGGTGCGAAGGGCAACGGTGTGGGGGCAATTGCGCTCAAGCCGTCTGCCGCCCCGCACCCATGTGAGCTTTGCCCAGCATGAGGACATTGCGCGCGCCCTGTGGACGCGCGATGCCGACGGGGCCGAAAACGCCATGCGTGTGCACCTTGTATCGGTGCGTGACAGGGTGCTGGCCTCGCTCGCCCGTTAGACCTCAGTTCTGCTGACAGTGATCGGAGCGCCTCTTTCATGACATCCCACCAGGCCAACTGGCTCTATGACGGCCTGACCGAAGGCTTTCCCGGCGACAGGGCCACCCCTTGCGTGCACCTGCCCTCTGGCGAGACGGTCAGCTACGGCGCGCTGGAAGCGGCGGCTGGTCGCTATTCGGCAAGTTTCATCGCCTCTGGTGTGCGCCCTGGTGACAGGGTGGCGGTCCAGGTGGACAAGTCCCTTGGGGCGTTGCTGGCCTATCTTGGCGCGGTGAGGGCAGGGGCTGTCCTCCTGCCCATGAACACAGGCTATGCCCGCGGCGAGGTGGCCTACCTCCTCGGCGATGCCGAGCCGGCACTGTTTGTGTGCGACCCCTCTCGTGTGGACGATCTTGCAGGCGTCGCCAAAGATGTGGGCGCGCACGTCCTCACCATGGACAGCGCCGGCGAGGGGGACCTTGCCGCCGATGCCGCCTCACGATCGGACGATGCTGCGCCAGTGCCGCGCGCGGCCGATGATCTGGCAGCGATCCTTTATACCTCCGGCACCACGGGCCGCCCCAAAGGGGCCATGCTCACCCACGACAACCTTTATTCCAACACGCGCACCTTGGTGGAGGCATGGCACTTCACCGCCGACGATGTCTTGATCCACGCCCTTCCCGTGTTTCACACCCACGGGCTGTTTGTGGCGACCCATTGCGTGCTTCTGACGGGAAGCGCCATGCACTTCCTGCCGAAGTTCGACGCACAAACGGTCATGGACTTGATGCCTATATCCACCACTATGATGGGCGTTCCCACCTTCTACACGCGCCTTCTTGCCGAGGACGGGCTTGCGGAGGCTGCCAAAGGCATGCGCCTTTTCGTGTCAGGTTCGGCGCCCCTTCTTGCCGAGACGCACCAGGCATTTGAGGCGCGCACAGGCCACGCCATCCTGGAGCGCTATGGGATGACGGAAACCACCATGATCACCTCCAACCCTTACGAGGGGCCGCGGCGCCCAGGCACCGTCGGTCGGCCCTTGGAGGGTGTGGAGGTGCGCATCACCGATCCTGATGCGAAGGCCGGATCGATAAAGCTGTGTGCGGCCAACACGGTGGGAATGGTGGAGGTGCGCGGCCCCAACGTTTTCAAAGGCTATTGGCGCATGCCTGAAAAGACGGCCGAGGAGAAGCGCCCCGACGGTTACTTCATCACCGGCGACCTTGGGATGATGGATGACGACGGGGTCCTCCACATTGTCGGCCGCGGCAAGGATCTCATCATCTCAGGCGGCTTTAACATCTACCCCAAAGAGGTGGAGACGGTGATTGACGCTTTGGAGGGGGTTGAGGAATCAGCGGTGATCGGCGTGCCCCACCCAGACTTCGGCGAAGGGGTGGTGGCTGTCGTGGTGCCTCAGCCGGGAGCGACGGTCACCGGCGCGGCGGTGATGGACGGCATCAAAGGTGAGCTTGCCCGCTTCAAGCAGCCCAAGCACATTGCCATTGTGGCAGAGCTTCCCCGCAACACCATGGGCAAGGTGCAAAAGACGGTTCTGCGCGACACCTACAGCGATGTTTTGGCTGGCTGAATCAGCGCCTTAGATCCCGTCTTTGGGCCGCCAACTTTTCTGCCAGACGGTGGCTGTCTTGCCGCGTTGACCGGGGCTGGCGGAGGGCCTAAACCGGTCCCATGCCCACAGTTGAACGCCCTCGCATGGTTTGCGATCCGGGCTTGGTGATTGCCCGGCACACCCCCTTTCCGCCCCACGGGAGGGGGCTGTGAAAGGCGTTCTGGTGCGCTTTGGCGTCGTCGCTGTGGGTGTGGCCCTTGTGGTGTCGGGATGGCTGTTGACGGGGCAGGAGGGGATGACGCGGCAAGCGCCCGACAGCGCGTTTTCGTTCGACATTCCCGCCTGGCTGCCGCCCCCTGCCGTGCCTGACGACAACCCCATGTCCACCGCCAAGGTCCTTTTGGGCAGGCACCTGTTTTATGACGGCCGCCTGTCGCGGGATGGGACGATGGCTTGTTCCTCCTGCCACGAACAGTCGGCAGGGTTTACCGACGGTCGCCCCAAAGCGGTGGGGATTGATGCCAACGTCACCCACCGCAACGCCATGGGCTTGGCGAACGTTGGCTATATGCCTGTCCTCACCTGGGCAAACCCGCACATGACGAGCCTTGAGTTCCAGGCCCTTGTGCCCCTCTTCGGCGAAAACCCTGTGGAGATGGGGTCGGCCGGGCGCGAGGCAGAAATCTTTGCCCGTCTTGCCGAAGACCCTGTCTACAAAACCTTGTTTGCGGCGGCCTTCCCCGAGCGAACCGGGGAGAAGGGGCCAGAGATCAGCCTTTTCACCATCACGCGGGCGCTCGGGGCCTTTCAGCGCACGCTGATTTCTGCCGACAGCCCTTACGATCGCTTCAAGCACGGCGGGGAGGTTGACGCACTGTCGGCGTCAGCAAAGCGCGGTGAGGACCTGTTCTTCTCCCACAGGTTCGAGTGCTACCACTGCCACCAGGGCTTCAACTTTTCCGACAGCCTGAAGACGGCGCGCAGTGCGTTCGCAGAGACAGCCTTCCACAACACAGGCCTTTACAATGTTGACGGTCGCGGCGCTTACCCCGCCCACAGCAAAGGTTTGGCTGAGTTTTCGGGCCGCTCCGCCGACGAGGGGGCGTTCCGCACGCCGAGCCTGCGCAATGTTGCCGTCACCGCCCCCTATTTCCACGATGGGTCGGCCGACAGCCTTGACGATGTGTTGAGCCACTATGGCGCCGCCGGCCGCACCCTTGAAGATGGCCCCCACAAAGGCGTCGGCGCCCACAATCCCCATAAGAGTGCGCTCGTGGTGGGATTTGAACTGACTGACGAGGAACGGGCCGACCTCAAAGCTTTTCTTGAAAGCCTGACCGACGAGACCTTCCTCACCAATCCGCGCTTTGCGGACCCCTGGCCGTCTGGCCATCCGGCCCGTGTCGACCGCCGTCCCGCTCTTCCATGAGGGGCTGACATGCTCTAGGCCGATGCCTTTACGGCATCGCCGAACAGGATTGCGTGTGGCGAACCAGACAGCCAAGCCCACCATGAAGGCGCCCTTGTGAGCGATCGCGACGGCGACGACCCCGCACCCAAACGCCCAGCGGTGTCTGCCGACAGGGGCGGCACGTTCGGCGCGCTGAAAAGCTTGTGGCCCTACATGTGGCCGCGCGGCCGGCTCGATCTGAAAATCAGGGTGCTTCTGGCGCTGGCGGCCCTCGTGGTCGCCAAGGTGATCACCGTGTTGATCCCCTACACCTACAAGTGGGCAACCGATGCATTGACCGCCCAAGAATTCGGCCCCGTGGCCGAGCAGGTGGCCGAGCAAACGGGCGGATGGAACCTGCCGGCCTTCGTGGTCGCCCCCGTGATGCTGGTCATTGCCTATGGCATGGGCCGCATCTTGATGATGGGCTTCAACCAGTTGCGCGATGCGCTGTTTGCGCGGGTGGGCCAACACGCCGTGCGCCAGCTGGCGCGGCGCACCTTCATCCACATCCACGCCCTGTCATTGCGCTTCCACCTTCAAAGGCGCACGGGCGGCCTCTCCCGCGTGATCGAGCGGGGGGTGAAGGGCATTGAGACCATCGTGCGCTTCACCATCCTCAACTCCGTCCCGACAATTTTGGAGTTTGTGTTGGTGGCGGTGGTGGTCGCCTACCAGTTCTCGTTCTCCTATGTGGGCGTCATTGCAGCGGTGGTGGTGGCGTACGTGTGGTTCACCGTGCGTGCCTCCCAATGGCGCATCACCATCCGGCGGGAGATGAACGCCTCCGACACTGAAGCCAACTCCAAGGCCATCGACAGCCTGATCAACTACGAAACTGTCAAATACTTCAACAACGAAGGGATGGAGACGGAGCGCTTCGACAGCTCCATGGCGCGTTATGAGAAGGCGGCCGTGCGCACCTTCACCTCACTTGCCTGGCTCAACATGGGCCAGACGGTGATCTTCACCATCGGCTTGACGGTATTGATGGTGATGTCGGCCCGCGCGGTGATGGCGGGCGAGCAGACGCTCGGCGACTTCGTGATGATCAATGCGCTGCTGATGCAGCTTTCCATCCCGCTCAACTTCATCGGCTTCGTCTACCGCGAGATCAAGCAGGCGCTCGCCGACATTGAAGAGATGTTTGGCCTTTTAGACATGCGCCAAGAGATCACCGACAAGCCCGGCGCGCCCGAAATCGCCGTGTCCCAAGGGGTGGTGGAGTTCCGCAACGTCTCCTTCCACTATGATGCCGACAGGCCCATCCTGCACAGGCTGTCCTTCACTGTGCCTGCGGGGGCGACCCTTGCCATTGTCGGGCCATCGGGCGCCGGCAAATCCACCCTGTCGCGGCTCCTTTACCGGTTTTACGATGTGGTGGACGGCGCCATTCTCATCGACGGCCAGGACATTCGCGATGTGACGCAGGATTCCTTGCGCCGCAGCATCGGCATCGTTCCCCAGGACACGGTCCTGTTCAATGACACCATCGCCTACAACATTGCCTACGGCCGACCCTCCGCCGCGCGCGAAGAGGTGGAGCGGGCTGCCGAGATGGCCCAGATCGGTCCATTCATCAATGCGTTGCCCCAAGGGTATGACACGGAAGTGGGCGAGCGTGGGCTGAAGCTTTCAGGCGGCGAGAAGCAGCGCGTTGCCATCGCCCGGACCCTTTTGAAAGCGCCGCCCATCCTCATCCTCGACGAGGCCACCTCCGCCCTCGACACCAAGACGGAGGAGGAAATCAAAGCCGCGCTCGACCAGGTGGCTGTGGGGCGCACCACACTGATGATCGCCCACCGCCTGTCAACCGTCGTCAATGCCGACCAGATCATCGTCCTTGAAAAGGGGCACATCGTCGAGCGTGGAACCCACGCCGACCTTGTTGCCGAAGGCGGCCTTTATGCCACCATGTGGGACCGTCAGCGCCAGGACAGCGCCACCCCTCTTCCAGATCCACAAGAGCCGCCCCTTACCGTGCGCGAGAGTGAAGAGACCATCGTCAAAGGCGGTTAGAGCGCGTCACCCCCGCATGAAAGCGCCGACCGGTCAGGCCGCTGTGGCGCCGTTGGACTGGGCAGCTTCATGGGCTTCTGATGCGCTGAGCCAGTCGTCTTCGGCACTCTCGCGGGCCGACACCCAGCGGGCGCGGGTCTTGTTGAACTCGCTGGCACGGTGGGGATCGTCGGTGTAGAGCGCAGGGTCGGCAAGGGCCTCGTCGAGCTTGGCGATTTCTTTCTCAGCCCTTGCGATGGTGGCTTCGGCCTCTTTGATGGCCTTCCTTAGGGGGGCAAGGGCCGCGCGGGCTTCGGCCGCCTCACGCCGCCGTTCCTTCTCGCTGGGCCGATCCTTCTCAAGGTCTTTGCCCTCGCTCTTGGATTTGCGCGCCGCACCGATGATGAGGGCGCGGTAGGCGTCCATGTCCTCATCGAACGGGCGAACGGTGCCCCCTTCCACAAGCCACAAACGGTCCGCACACGCTTCGATGAGGTGACGATCGTGGCTGATGAGGATCACCGCGCCGTCAAAGCCGTTGATGGCGTCCACCAAAGCGGCACGGCTGTCGATATCAAGGTGGTTGGTGGGCTCATCCAGGATGAGAAGGTTGGCGCCCTTCATGGTCGCAAGGCCGAGCAGAAGCTTCGCCCTCTCCCCGCCCGAAAGGTCTTTGGCCTTGGTGTCCATCCGTTCCCCGGCAAGGCCCATTTGGGCAACGCGGGCGCGGATCTCCGCTTCGCCATCGTAGCGCACCCTGGCGCGCACATGGTCCACAGGGCTCTCGGAGGGGCGCAACTCGTCCAGCTGATGCTGGGCGAAGTAGGCAATCTCCATCCGTTCGGCCCGGGTGACGGCGCCGTCCATGGGGTCGAGCCGACCTGCCAGGAGCTTGGCAAGGGTGGACTTGCCGTTGCCGTTGGCGCCAAGGAGCGCGATGCGGTCGTCCTCATCGATGCGCAGGTTGAGCCGGCGCAATACGGCCGTTCCGTCATAGCCGAGCACCAGCCGCTCCGTCGCGATGATGGGCGGGGAGAGGGTGCGCTTCGGCGGCGGGATGCGGATGGGCGGCATTGCCTCATCCAGCACGGGCTCCGGCGGCGTCATCTTCTCCAGCTTCTTGACCCGGCTTTGGGCCTGGCGCGCTTTGGAGGCTTTGGCGCGGAAGCGGTTGACGAAGGCTTCAAGCCGCGCGCGCTCTTCCGCCTGGCTTGCCGCGCGCCGCGCCACCGCTTCGGCCCGCGCGCGCCTTTGCGCCTCGAATTGGGAGTAGTTGCCCCGGTAGGTGACAAGCTTGCCATTGTCCACGTGGACAATCTGCTTGGCGACCGTGTCCAGGAGGTCCCTGTCGTGGCTGATCACGATGACGGTGTGGGGGTAGCGGGCAAGGTAGGCCTCAAGCCACACAGTGCCTTCAAGGTCGAGATAGTTGGTGGGCTCGTCGAGGAGCAGAAGATCCGGCTCCAGAAACAAGATGGCTGCCAGCGCCACCCGCATCCGCCAGCCGCCGGAGAACGAGGCGCACGGCCGCTTTTGCGCCGCATCATCAAAGCCGAGCCCTGCAAGGATTGATGCTGCGCGCGCTTCGGCTGCATAGGCATCAATGTCGCCGAGGCGGGCGTGAATTTCGCCGATGCGCAAAGGGTCGGTGGCGCTCTCGGCCTCCGTCAAGAGGCTGGCCCGCTCGGTGTCTGCGGCAAGGACGGTGTCGATCAGGCTCACATCGGTCCCTGGCGCTTCCTGTGTGACGCGGCCAAGGCGCAACCCTTCGCCGATGCGGATGTCGCCGCTTTCGGCCGAAAGGTCGCCGGCGATGAGGTTGAAGAGCGTCGTCTTCCCGCAGCCATTGCGCCCCACAAGGCCCACCTTGCTGCCGGCAGCGATGGTGGCGTCGGCCCCTTCCAAAAGGGTGCGCCCGTCGATCCTATAGACGAGGTTGCGGATGGTCAGCATGAGCGGCTTGTGCGCGCTCCCCACGCAGAAGGCAAGAGGCCGTGAAGGGCCGCTGCCGGTGTTGCAGGCAGGATCAATAGCGGCCTATAGCGAGGCCGACAGATCGAACTCAAAGGAACGAACCCATGGCCGTTGAACGCACCTTCTCGATGATCAAGCCGGACGCCACAGCGCGCAATCTCACCGGCAAGATTGTCGATCGCCTGGAGAGCGCTGGCCTTCGCGTTGTCGCCTCCAAGAGGGTGCACATGTCCAAGCGCGAGGCCGAGGCGTTTTATGCCGTCCACAAGGAGCGCCCGTTTTACGAGGAGCTGACCACCTTCATGTCCTCCGGTCCGACGGTGGTGCAGGTGCTTGAGGGCGAGAATGCCATTTTGAAGAACCGCGAAGTCATGGGCGCCACCAACCCTGCGGAAGCTGCTCCCGGCACCATTCGCGCTGACTTTGCCCAGTCCATCGGCGAAAATGCCGTCCACGGGTCCGACGCGCCCGAAACGGCGGCCGAAGAAATTGCCTTCTGGTTCTCCGGGACGGAAATCGTCGGCTGATGCGTCTGATTGGGCGCGATCTGTCGCCTTACACGCGCAAGGTCGCCATTTGGTGTGCCATCCAGGGCCGACCGTTGGAGCGGTCGGCCCTTGCGGCCACCGACCCTAAGGACGCTGAGGCCATCAAAGCCCACCACCCTGGTTTGAGGGTGCCGGCCCTAGTGCTGGATGACGGGACGACGCTGGTGGACTCGTTCGCCATTTGCGATTGGCTGGACGATTCTGCGCCCGACAAGCGCTTGGTGCCCGCCACGGGCCTTGAACGGCGCACCTGCATGCAGCGCATCGCCCTGGCCCATGCCACGACGGAGAAAATCGTGGGTCTTGTCTATGAGACCAACCGCAGGCCCGAGGCCTACCACTGGCCCGATTGGCGGGATCGTCTCGTGGTCCAGATCACAGGCGGTTTTGAGGCGATGGAGGCGGCGGCCCCCACCGCCTACTATGGTGGCGACACGCCCGATGGCGCCGACATTGCCACCGTGTGCGCCTATCAAATGGCCGAGGCGACAAACTCTTGGGTCCTGCGTGACAGTTGGAGGGGCCTGAAAGGCCTTGCCGACAGGGCCATGACGATTCCCGCCTTCAAGGACACCTATCCAGGTTAGAACGGCGATGGCTTCGGGACGGCGTCCATGGTGCTGTCCCGCCC